>NZ_JBUDPI010000159.1:0-7946 GCF_054919635.1 Halochromatium sp.
CTGAGGAGCCGGCACCCCGAGCGAGAAACGCTCCAGCGACTCCTGTACCCGTGCCGGCGCATCAGCGGTGATATCCCAGTAGAGGTTGCCCGACAAACAGTCCGTCATCCGCGCCACGCTCATCATGCGATCGGCCCTGAACTCGCGGTAGCTGGAGGTGAGGACCAGGACGGTCAGCACAATCATGCCAGCGAGCACCAAGAGGCTGAAGGCAATCGTCATGCGCAACCGATAACCCATGGTCTTCGGCCTCCTCTGCAAGGTTCTGCCAACCCATCGCTCCCCGCCGGATGTCGGCCAGAGCGTCTGGGCATCTTAGCAGCGGGACAGCAAAGACGGTTCCACATTAGAACCAACAGCAAGAGCCCGCTTCAGCTCGGGCGAGTGTGCTAACCGAGCTGAGCCCGACCTGTAGCGAACAGGTTACCTGTCAGAAACATGATGGGGCTCAAGTCAATGGCAGAGGTTACCGCTCGGTAACCAACCGGGCGACTGTCCGGTCCCGTGAAGCACAACCGATGGCGCCAGCGGCTGCGGACACACGCGTGCTGCCGCAACTGCTGCGCGGATAGGCGGTCATGGCATGTCCTTTGCCGGAGTGCACTAGCGGCTCATCCACGGCCTTGCGCGTGAGATTCGGGCCGCACCGACCCAACCATCAAAGCATGAGGAAAGACCATGATTGATCAACTGCGAGCCACACCGGTCTTGTTGTTCTGCGCACTATTCCTGATCGGAGCATTGCCGATGGCGCACGCCGAAACCGGCGTGGCCAAGATCCCGTTCGTCATCGAAACCGCGTCCCCATTTGGCACCGTCGAAGAGACGGTTGCCGCGATCAAGCAGAACATCGAAGCTGAGCCCAACTGGGTGGTCAACGGTGTCAAACCGATGGACAAGAAGATCAAGGAGCTCAGTGGAATCGAAATCCCTCCGGTGACATTGATTGATGCGTGCAACCCCTACCACGCAGGCGATATTCTCAAGAACGACGAGGATCGTTACGCCTCCGTCATGATGCCCTGCACGATTGCCGTCTACGAGAAATCCGACGGCATCGTCTACGTCGGCACGATGAACGCCCGCCTCATCGGAGAGATGTTCGGGGGCGCCGTCGCCAAGATCATGGGCGGCACGGTCGCCGAAGACCAGGATCGTTTTCTACAGCTCAACTGATTCTCAGGTACCGCTCGCGGAGGCTGACCTCCGCGAGTGCGTCAGAAGATCCTGTCGCTCCGCCGACGAGCGAATCAGGCGCCTGCGGTTAGCGCCACCGAATAGATTCGCCCTGCTTGCGGGCCCAACAGGACGAGTGACTGGGCCAGATGTCTTCATGGCCTGGATGACGAAGATCGATTTGGCCCGTTCGATGGCCGAGCACAAAGAATAGAGAGAGGAGGTTGTTGTGGCTCACCGATTCCTGGTCCTTGGCTGCCGGACGATGCGCGACGGCGTGGTCGTCTCGTTCGTGTTCCTCGCGGCGGCGGTGTTGTTGTTTCTTGCAGCGACCCATGTCGTGCCCGCTGTGGCTTTTGCGCAGCAGCTGGTGCTGTTACTTGCCTTGGTGTTGATCGTGCTCGCCCCGGTGGTTTTGGTGTCAACCTTTCTGATCGCGGTTCTACCGGGGGCGCGCGCAAAGTTGGAGAACTGCGAGCACTGACCGGGTAGGAGCAGCCTCGCACGTTGGTCCCGCCGCGGGCCTGCTGAGGCCGGGCGGGCGACTCCTATTCAAGTGCGGCGAAGCGCCGGAGCAATCCACAGGCTCAGTCTGGTCCTCCTCGCGATGTGGTCGACTGGGTGAGCCTGGCGAGTACCGCCAACGCCGCTCTGCCCAGCGCCAACGGGTGCGAATTCTGTCGGTCGAGCCGCGCGAGCTTGGCCTCTTTAACTGGTTTTTCAAAAAGATAATAGTTGACGGATTATCAAGGACGCGGTTTGGCCTGCGCTGACTGCCGAAGCCTTAGATGGGATAGCCTCCACTGGCACTGGCGATAGCGTCATGCAGACGCAGGCCAGGGCCTTCGTGAGCACAGGCCCGTCAGTGCGCTGCGTCAGCGCATGATCGAGGACAAGCGCTTGCGCAAGCTCCCGGAGAAGACGCAGAGCGGCTACAGACGTTGGGTGAAGCACTTCAGCCGGTTCCTGAAACGCGCACCGGATACGAGCCCACCGCCGATGATGGGCTCATTCATGACGCCGACCGGTTGCCGACCCTGTCACTCGAATTCACCATTCTATGGATTCGGCGGCCTGATTGGTGCAGAGCCTTTCGAACCCGGTGCGCGGCTTGGGCCTTTTGGAAGGACAGTGGTCTGCTGTGATTCTGACCGTCCGAACGAGCGATGCGCACTCGTTCCAAGCGATCCTTACGGTCTCAGCGAGACGAGCGCTCACGGGCCTCAGCTGATTGGCGGAGCCAGCTCGACGCGATTTCGACCGTTCTCTTTGGCGCGATACAGGGCCTGGTCGGCAGCGTGGTACAGCTGGTCGAAGTCACTCACCGGCACCAGCGATGTGACCCCGCCGATACTGACACGCACTGGCAGCCGACCGCTGCGCGTTTCGAAGGGGGCTTCGGCGACGGCAGCGCGGGCGCGCTCGGCGACCGATGCGAGTCCGGCTTCGTCGGTGTCTGGCAGCAGGAACCCGAACTCCTCACCGCCCATGCGGACCAGATAGTCGGGGCGCCGCACGCAGCCGTGAAGGCGTTCCACCAGGACCTTCAGCACATCGTCACCGGTCTCGTGGCCATGAGTGTCGTTGAAGCCTTTGAAGTGGTCGATGTCGAGCAGCGCGAAGGAGCAGGGGGTGCCGTCTCGCCGCGCGCGGTCGAGCTCCAGCTTGACGAGCCCGTGGAAGGCCCTCCGATTGGTCGCGCCCGTTAGCGGATCCTGGGTTGCCCAGGTCTTAAGCTGCAGCTCGCGCTTGTGCCGTTCCGTATCTTCGCGGGTGACGAGCGCATAGCCGCTCGCGATGCCGGGGACGTCGGCGGAGATGCGGGTCAACACCGAGGTGCCCCACCATTCGCTGCCGGAAATGTTGCGCATCGGGGCCTCGCGCTCGGCCCAACCATGCGCGCCGGCGCTCTGTATGAGCTCCACGAGGACGGAGGGCTCGACGAACAGCACACCCGCGGTCTGACCAGCGATCTCCGGGCCCATGCCGGTCAAGCGCTCAATCGACGCGTTGTGATCCTGGATCCGTCCGGCCTCGTCGAGGGTGCTGATCAGGTGGGTGCGCACCGAGTCGACGACTGCCCGAAGCTGGGCTTCGCGTTGCCGGATCTCCTGCTCTTGCTCGACCAAGCGAGTGATATCGTTGATGACGAAGGCCAGCCGCTCACCGTCGATGCGGTGCACGGCCAAAGACATGATCCGCTTATCCCCGCGTGCATTGGGAGAAAGCGTGAACTGCTCGCTCTCGACTACGACCCCTATGCCTTCTCGGGCGAGCACGCGGGAGCGCAGTCCGGGAAACACGTTGGCGAGGGCCTCGAAGGCGTTGATCACCGGTCCGCCGGCAGCGAGCATGAAGGTCTGTGTGGCCAGCGGATTGAGGCGCAGCACGGCGCCGTCGAGATCGGTCTCGGCGACGCCGACGGGGACCAAGTACAGGAACTGGAGAAGCCTCTCGACCTCGTCTGCGGGGCTCATCAGCCAACCGGCTCCACGCATAGGAAGCGTCGCTCGTCGGCCCCGCCCGCCAGCAAGCGCAGCCGCACCCGCTGCGGATTGAGCTTGACCGACAAAACGTAGTCGATGATGTCGTCGAGCGGCTCGCTCGAGGCCAGTCGGTCGCGCACCAGGTAGTTGTTCATGCACGGGGCCACAGTATCGAAGAAGGTCCGCCCGATTACGCGCTCCGGGCCAAGGCCCGAGATCCGCGACTCTGCGGCGTTGTAGCGCGTGCAGATCAGATCCGTGCCCAGTTCGACAACGCCAAACGGCAGCTCATCGAGCTCGGAATCCGACGCTGCGAGAAGAGTGGCGTGCAGAGCAGGTTGCTCGAACGAAGTCATGCGGCTTTCCTCCGGTCTTGGGATCATCCGGGCAAGGGCCCTCCCTGTGCTCGTTTCCTCCGTTGACCCTTGCCGCATCAAGGATAATTGACGATTCGAATAGAATCCACGCAAACCGCGCCATGCGCATGCGCGCTGCCATGAGTTTTGGTCGAATCCAAGGATGTCGCCTTGGCCCCAACGTACACCGGGGGTTGCCAGTGTCGCTCCGATCCCGAGACCAAAGCCATTGGTTGGCGTTCGTGCGTCGCCAAAGGGGTCCAAGCCCGGGCGATGGATGCTCATCGCCGCGCAGTGGTGATGGTCGGGCCGAGCGCTAATACAGGGCGAGGATGGACCACTGGGTCGGCGTGCCCGTCTCATCCAGGCTGGCAAGCTCAGCGACCTGGTCGCTGCGCTAGATGTCGCCGCCTGCCTCTGGAAGCGGCCCAAGGGTCACTATCCAATCGCAGAGCTTTCCCTCGCTTGTCCGCGGCAGGGCCTCGCCGACGGTTATCGAGCGCGGCCGTTCGGGGGCGCTGAGGCGCACCGCCAGATGGGCATCGAGCTCGTGCCAGACTCGGCCCTGCTCGATCGACGAGCGTGGCACGACGAACGCCTTCAGCCGCTTGCCCTCGCCCGGGCGCATCAGGCGCACTGTCGCCTCCTTGACGAACGGGCATTCGAGGATGACGCGTCTGACGCGCTCGGGGTAGACGTTCACGCCGGCGATCTGAACCGCCCCGTCATGACGACCGAGGACGCGGAAACGGCGCTCTGCTAGCCACTCCATCCGATCGGGGCATCGGACAGACTCCGTCTCGGTTCCGTCGTTGCCGCTGCGCTCAATGACGTCGTCGGCGCCGGCCGCATCCAGATGAGGTAGCAGCTCAAAAGGCTGTCCTGGCGCATCGCGGGTGCCGACGCCGCCGGTTTCGGTCGATCCGTAGACCTCGATCAGACGTGTGATGCCGCGCTCCGCCGCACGCTCCCAGACCGGGTCCGGACAGGGGGCAGTCGAGGTAACCACCCAGACACCGTCTGGTACCGAGATATCGGCCTCAAAGGCGAGATCAAGTAGGAACGGGGTGCCGACGATGAGATCGCCGGGCCGCGCCTCGCGCAGCAGCAGGCCCGGCGGCAGCCGGCGCAGCGAATGGGTCGCGGCGCCCAAGCGCGGCGGCAGTAGGATGCCGAAGATGAATCCATAGATGTGATGGACCGGCACCGCCAGCAGCAGGCGACGACGACCGCACAACAGCCTTGCCAAGGTATCCGCCTCTTGCAGCAGGCGCGATAGGGGGTGTCGGATCAGCTTCGGCTGCCCGCTGCTGCCCGACGTCCGGAAGCCGATGCAGGGATCGCCGACGGCCTGCCCCGCGTGAACGACCTTGGCCAAGCCCGCTAGGTTCGGCGCCCCGAACAAGCCGCGCGCACCATCGACATCGTCGAGGCCGAAGAAGCTCGAGACGATCGCGCCGAGCTCGACGCGCTCAATCGAGTCCAAGGTCGCGAGCTGCCGCGCAAGCATATCGTCTTGCTCCCATGGCGAGTTCAACAGCTCGGGGCGCAAACGGTCTAGCGCGTGCTGGCACAGGTCGCCGAGAATCTGTTCGATCATCGCCACGGTCAGCGGTGTATCCGTCGCTTCACTGGCGGGAATGGTCATGGGACGGACCTTCGTCTTACGTGCGTGGCGAGTAATCCGGCAGGGTTCGCTACCGACTTCGATGAGGGAGACAAGCGGCGTCCTGATTATTAACAAGGCTCAGCCAAAACCAGGAGCCGATGTGGCATCGGCGGCGTGCGCACCGCCGCCCAGCCCAGGCGCGGCAGCATCGCTGCCAGATCAAAACGGCGGTTGAAGCGATAGCAGAACTCGCCAAGGTAGCGCGGCAGGTGTTTGCCACTGGCTTGATAGTAAGACCCATGCAGACTGTTCTTCACATTGCCGATCACGGTATTGAGCCACTGGAGCTCAGGGATCGCCATGCTGCGGTAGCCGCCGCCGGTGACGATCGGCTGATGCTCGAAGCCGGCGCTGGCAATGCCCCGGAAGCAAGCCAGGCCATCACTGAGGACGATCGCGTTGGGATCGAAGTGACGCTTGGCGAAGCGCTCGACCTCCGCTTTGCGAAAGCCTTGCACCTTACCGAGGCGAAGCCCGATGGGGTGGTTGTCCTCGTTGCGCGACAAAGCGGCGATGAACGGGGTCTTGTTCGGCGACCCGCGCCCGGGTGCGCTCGGGTGCGCCTCACCGCCCCAGTAGACATCATCGACCTCAATGAGGCCGGCGAGTGGTTTCTGATCGTCGCGCTCCTTCATCACCTGCAACAGCTTGTGCTTGAGGCGCCAAGCGGTGGGATAGGAGACGCCCAGATGGCGTTTCAGCTCAAGGGCCGCGATACCGTTCTTCTGCTGGGTGAGCAGGAACATCGCCAGCAGCCAGGTCGTCAGCGCCAGCTTGGTATCGGCGAAGATGGTCCCGGCCGTGAGCCACGCTTGATGGTGGCAGTGGCGGCACTGCAAGAGTGAGCGGGTGCGCAAACGCACGGGTTCCTGTCGGTGGCCGCAGCTCGGGCAGACGAAGCCGTTGGGCCAGCGCCAGTCCTCGAGGGTTTGCTCGCACTGTTCCTCGGTCCCGTAGTCCGATAAAAACTGCTTCAGACTCAACCCCTTCTGAAACTGTATCTGGTTCTGCACCATGGCTCGTCTCCGACCGGTTGCCCTGCTTGAAGTCTAGTCTAGCGGCGCAGAATCGGCTGAGATTCGTGAATAATCAGGAGCGCTGATGCGCACGGATCCATCACAGACCGAACAGGTCTCGATATCGAGGCCGAAGCCCCGTTTCAGACGCAGCGCTCAGGTCATTGAGGCGCGCCGTTCGGCGGGTGTCGGCTCCTGTGGACCCTCCTTCGTATCAGGCTGGCCACCCCTACCTTGCTTGACCGGTGTCACCCGCGCACGGTAGCCGCTGTTCCGCGAAGAGACCCCGTGAGAACGGGTCTAATTCACTACCCGCTTCGGCACCAGGGCCGCCAGTTGCGCGATGAAGTTGGGGGCTTGAAGCCAAGATTCGCGGCGCAGTTAGCTAACAGTCATGACGCGTATTGTGTAGAACGCTTGGAGGCGACGCCAATGACCGCTTCACGGTCTACAAGCGACTGCGCCGGCCAAGGTCCCTAGGTCCGGTCTTGGCCGACTGCAGACGCTGGGATCGATCCGAGTGACTCAGGAACGGCTATCCCCAAGACCTTCCGCACAGCGCTGGATGCATCAGCGTCAGTAGAGCGCATTCTCGAGCAGCTGACCAACCTCCTCAGAAACCCGTGCTCGCATCGCCTCTGACAGGCCGAGCCTTGCATAGAGGCGGTTCATTTCGATGAACTGGCGCTTGACCTCGCGCTTGACCTCGCCGAGATCGGCAAAGCGCCAACCGACCAGGTTGGGCTCGACCTCCTCGAGGCGACCCCGACAGCAGAGCCTCAGCACATGCGTCAAGGTGTCGCCGACCTTCTCGGCGAAGTGCAGCCAGTATGGCCAGGTCAGGACCAGCTCGGAGAAGTAATCGCGGATGAGCCGGTTCTCAGCGGTCTCGCGCGGGTCGTCGTCCCAGCCCGCGAAGACGAAGCTGATGCGACCCTCCCAGCGCTCGGCCATCTCCGGGGTCTCGCTGAGGAAGCCAAGCTGTTCGGCGACTGGCACGATATCGCCGGCCTCGACCTCGTCGCGCGGGATGGTCAGGATCATCAGCTCGTCCTTGGCTGGTGAGAGCCGGGCGCGGGGATAGCGGATCGGCGGGCGGGGTTGGGCGTCGTCGGCGTGGCTTATCGGGCTCAGGATAGCAGCCAGTCGGCGTGGCGCGCCGTGCTAGGCGATCGGCTGTTGCCAAATCCGTTCGGCGATACGTCGCAGCGCGGTTCGGCAGACCGGACGGTAGAATGGCGCC
>NZ_JBUDPI010000016.1:0-23280 GCF_054919635.1 Halochromatium sp.
TCGAGCGCCGCATCAAGCCGCGCCAGCTCGGCATCGATCTGGTCATGGGCGATCTCCTCGGTGATCACGGTCGGCTCGCGGGCGAAGAGCTGAGCGCGGCCAATCGCGACCGGTCGCGAGCCGCTGACGCCAACCCCAAGCAGCGCGGTCGTCACTCGGCTTCTCCGAACCGCTCGGCGACCAAGGCCTCAAGCGCATCGGCGGCCTGCTCGGCGTCAGGTCCCTCGATCTCCACCGTGATTCGGGTGCCACAGGCTGCAGCAAGCATCATCACGCCCATGATGCTCTTGCCATTGACTCGGCGCCCCTGGCGCTCGACCTGGACATGGCTCTGGAAGCCACTGGCGCAGGTGACGAACTTGGCCGCGGCTCGGGCATGGAGACCAAGGCGATTAACGATATCGAGCTCTCTGCGGACCATGACGGCCTCCCTAGTTACATCCGAGCACGCCATCACGCCCACCGCTCAGGGCCTTCTCGGCGAGCGCGGCCAGCTCGAGCTGACAGTAATTCAGCACCCGGACCAACATCGGTAGATTGACCCCGCTCAAGACACGCACATCGCCACGGCGGCAGAGCGCATCGGTGATGTTGGCGGGCGTTGCCCCATAGAGGTCGGTCAGCACCAACAGACCGGAGCCATCATCGAGACGCTCGGCACACTCCAGGATCTGCCGCCGCAGCAGGTCTGGATCATCCTGCTCATGCACATTGATCGCAACCGCGGCCAATGGGCAGCGGCCGAGCATCCGGGTCGCGGTCTCCAACAATTCCGCACCAATCCGGTTATGCGTGATCAGCAAGATGCCAACGCTCATCCCAGCTCCCGGCGCAGCTCGGGATCGAACGCTCGGGCCGACTCCCGAAGAGGCTCGCGACCCAGCTCCCTGTGGCGCACCAAGATCTGATGGCCCCGCGTCTCAAGGTGGCGACTCAAGGCCTCGACCATGTAGACCGAACGGTGGCGTCCGCCGGTACAACCAATGCCAATCGTCAGGTAGCTGCGGCCGTCGGTCTCGAAGCGTGGCAGCCAGCGGTCAAGAAAAGCGATCAGGTCGTCGCGCATTTCCATGACCTCTGGCGAGCGCTCGAGAAACTCGGCCACCTCCTGATCCTTTCCGCTCAGGGGTCTCAACCCTGGTTGCCAATGCGGATTCGGCAAGCAGCGCAGGTCGAAAACGAAGTCTGCGGTGGCTGGAATGCCGTTCTTGAAGCCGAACGATTGCAGCAGCAAGGGCGCCTGACCTCGACCCTTGCGGTTGAGGTTTCCGCGCACGAGCTCCTTGAGCTCATGCACGTTGGTACCGGAGGTATCGATCTGTGATGCAGCAACCAGGCGCAGCGGCTCAAGCAGGCGGCGCTCGAGCTCGATTGCCTCGGCCAAGGGACGATCGGCACTGGTCAGTGGATGCTTGCGCCGGGTTTCGCTGAACCGGCTTACGAGGGTTGGGGTGTCGGCATCGAGAAACAGGACCCGGATCTGAATACCCTGCCCTTCCAGTGCCTCGATCACGCCCGGCACCTGATCGAGCAGCTCAGGGCCGCTGCGAGCGTCGATCCCGATGGCCGTGCCGCCGCGCCCATCGCCGCCCTCGGGGCGGGTCTCCTTCAGCCCAAGCGCGAGATCATGCAGAAGAAACAGGGGCAGGTTATCGATGCATACATAGCCGATATCCTCCAGCGTGCGCAGCGCAACACTCTTGCCGGCGCCGGACAGGCCACTGATGATGATCAGCTCCATCGCAAGGCCCTGCCTGCGGACAATGGGCGCTGCGGATGCTGCGCTAAACGGACGGCGTTGGAGTCAGACATGGGGCGTTCTCGTCAATAGAACGGGACTGGCGGTCGATGAGGTCCACGCCGGCATCATAGCCGCGCAGGCGGAGGATTTGATTACGAACCGCAGTCTCCAGCAGTACGGCAAGATTGCGGCCCGGGGCCACAGGCAAGGTCACCTCTGGAACCGAGACCCCGAGGATGCTGCGCGCAGAGAGGCTACCGCGAAGCCGGTCCATTTGCGCCAGCGCTTCCTCATCGAACGACCGCATGTTGACAATCAAGTTCAGCTGCTCGCGACGCTGTACCGCTCCCTCGCCGAACATCGCGCGAACATTCAGTACGCCGAGTCCACGCACCTCGAGAAAGTCTCTGAGCAGCGGCGGGCAGCTTCCCTCCAGGGTCTCCGGCCCGATACGCGCCACCTCAGGGGCGTCGTCGGCGATCAACCGGTGACCGCGCACCACCATCTCGAGCGCGAGCTCGCTCTTGCCGATTCCTGGGTCGCCGACCAAGAGCACGCCCATGCCCAGCACATCGAGAAAGACCCCGTGCAAGGTGGTGCGCTCCGCCAGCGCATAGGTGAGGAAGTATTGCAATCGGTCGACGATCTCCTCTTCCTCACTGGGCGAGGAGAGCAGTGGCGTGCCAAACCGCCGAGCACGGACCATGAAGCCCGGAGGCGGATCGATGTCCTGCGCAAAGATGACCGCGGCCGGCCTTGCTAAGAACAGCCGCTCGATGATATCCCGCTCAGCAGCTCGATTGAGGTCGTCAAGATGGCGGACCTCGGCAAGCCCCAGCACCTGCAAACGGTTAGGATGGATACAGTTCAGCGAGCCGACCAGACTCTGGGCGGCGCCGGCCGTGGAGTCTGCGCTGATCAGAGGCAGCGGTTGCTCTGGCACCGGCGTTAGCCAGCGCAGCCCAAGCCTGGGGCCAAGATGTTCAACCAACCCTTGCAGCGTGTCGACGGGCGGCATCTGTGCGATCAAGGCAAGCTAATCACGCTGCTGCAACAGGTCCAGCAGCCTGCTGCTACTCTCTGCAGCCCGCAAGGCCAAACGCAGCTGCGGGTCGCTGAAGCGCTCGGCGAGCTCGGCCAACAAGCTCAGGTGTGCGTCGGTCGCTTCACTCGGCACCAACAGACCAAAGGCAAGATCAACCGGCTGGTCATCCGGGGCGTCGAAGCTCACTGCCTGTGTCAGCTGAACAAAAGCACCAACAGCATGATCGATGCCGTCGATACGTGCGTGTGGCAGCGCGATGCCTTCACCCAAGCCAGTGCTGCCCAACCGCTCACGCTCATTGAGGAGATCAAAGACCAACGCCGGTGAGCACTGCGAGCAGGCTGTCGCCAGGAGCTCAGCGAGGGATTCCAATAGGCGCTTCTTGCTCGTGACCTCAACACGACAGCGGGCTCGAGGCTCAGTGATTAGACTGGGGGGAAGCATCGACCGTTGCTCCAGGAAAGTGGTCTTTGCGCGCTGGGCACAGCGTTGCCGGATCGCATCGGCGCGGTTGGGACGGATGCACGGCAAGGGGCAGGGACATGAGCGCCCCAGCGTAACAAAATAAGCGTAACAAAAGATGCCGGAGCGGATCAGATCGCGCTCCGGCGCAGGGCTTAGGCTCACAGCTCATCGCTGCGAGCACGGCAATCTTACCAGCAGCACTCAGTGCAGCGGCTCCTCATCCGGCTCAGGTTCAACTGGCTCACCCTCCACCACCGTCTTTGTCGGAGACCCCCGGTGACTCTGTCGTTTCTCCTTGTACTTCAGAACCTGGCGGTCAAGCTTGTCGATCAGTCCATCAATGGCTGCATACATGTCCTCATGAACGGCATCGGCAAACACATCCGCACCATTCATGTGGATGCGAGCCTCTGCCTTCTGCCGCAGCTTTTCGACACTCAGGATCACATGAACCTTGATCACATGATCGAAGTGGCGCTCTAGGCGCTCGAATTTGCTCTCGACATAGCCCTTCAGCGGCTCGGTGATATCGACATGATGGCCCGTCAGGTTGATTTGCATGGCGTCACTCCAGGGTTTGCAGGCGATCTCCAGCGGCAGTCACTCAGCACTGCAGCTAGAGGCGCTTGCGCTCATTCGAGGGTGGGATACCCATTGCCTCGCGGTACTTGGCGACGGTACGTCGCGCGACATTGATGCCCTGCTCGGACAGGATGCCGGCGATCTTGCTGTCGCTCAGCGGTTTGTTCGCCGTCTCGGCGGCGATCAGCTTGCGAATGACGGCGCGGATAGCCGTCGACGAGCATTCGCCACCCGACGCCGTGCCCACATGGCTGGAAAAGAAATACTTGAACTCGAGCGTACCACGCGGGGTATGCATGTACTTTTGCGTGGTCACCCGTGAGACCGTTGACTCGTGCAGCTCGAGCGAGTCCGCAACGTCCCTGAGTATCAGCGGGCGCATCGCCTCCTCGCCGTAGTCGAAGAAATCGCGCTGCAGCTCGACGATCTTGGTCGCGACCCTCAGCACCGTATCGTTGCGGCTGAGCAGACTCTTGATGAACCAACGGGCCTCCTGCAGATGCGTCTTCAGGCAAACATTCTCGGCACCGTCATCCGCGCGCCGGATCAGCTTCGCATACTCTTCGTTCACCCGCAGTTTAGGCTGAGTTTCAGGATTTAGCTCGACTTGCCAGACACCGGCGCGCTTGCGCACCAGCACGTCGGGGATCACGTAATCGGGCCGATGGTCGCTGATCAGCGATCCAGGGCGCGGCTGCAACGAGCGGACTAGTGATAACGCGCGTCCCAGCTCGATATCCGAGAGCTTGGTATGCCGACGCATCTCGTCAAGATCATTGCGGGCCAATGCCTCGAACAGGCTGTCGCAAATCTTCAGCGCGCCAGCGCGATGCGGCGTATCAGGCGGCAGCTGGCGCAGTTGTAGCAATAAGCACTCACGCGGATCACGGGCACCGACCCCGGCCGGATCAAGGGCCTGAATAGCATGCAGTACGGCCTCAATCTCATCGAGCTCCAGGTCCTCGAGCTCGAGCGTCTCGATCAGCTCGGCGGGATCGAGCCGAAGATAGCCATCACCATCGATCGCATCGATCAATGCCTCGGCAATCATGCGATCACGCGGCCCCAGGTGCCCCAGACCGAGCTGCCACTCGAGATGATCATGCAGGGTTTGTGGTCTCGATTGCTGCGCAAACAGGTCGACATCATCAGATGAGCTTGGACCTGGCGAGGCAGACGGGCCAGCGTACTGCTCGTGGGGCTCGCTATCATAGGTATCGCTCCATTCGCTATCGACGGCCAGCTCGTCAGGCAGGGCACTGGATTCAGCCGGAACCTCTGCGTCTACGCCCGAATCTGCTTGACTTTGCTGCAGCTTAGCGGTCTCGCCAGTCATCTCTGTCGAGCGATCACGCCCAGTCTCTTCCTCCTCCGCGGTCTCGAGCATCAGGTTGGACTCGAGCGCATCCTGGATCTCGCGCTGGAGGTCGAGTGTGGAGAGCTGCAACAGCTTGATCGCTTGCTGGAGCTGCGGCGTCATGGTCAACTGCTGACCAAGACGAAGCTGGATGCTTTGCTTCATTCCGAGCGGCTATCTGGGTACGAAAGGCTTGATACAGAGGCGCAGTCTAGACGAAAAGGCCGCTGACTCGCAGCGCTGGGCGTCGATCCAGTCATCTCGGCACGCTGGTTCAGAGCCGAAAATGCTCGCCGAGATAGACCGCTCGCACCTGCGGGTCTTGCAGCAAGGCGGCCGGAGCGCCGGTGGCAATCACCCGGCCGGCATTGATGATGTAGGCCCGGTCGCAGATGCCCAGGGTCTCGCGAACGTTGTGATCGGTGATCAGCACACCGATCTGCCGATCCCGTAGGTGGCCAATGATGCCCTTGATATCGCCCACCGCGATCGGATCGACCCCGGCAAAGGGCTCATCGAGCAACATCACCTTGGGCTCAACCGCAAGCGCGCGAGCGATCTCTAGCCGTCGCCGCTCACCGCCAGAGAGGCTGAGAGCGAGTGAATCGGCCACATGGGCGATGCCGAGCTCGTCCAATAACTCGTCGCAGCGCTGTCTGCGGTCCTCGCGGGTGCTGCCATTGCGCATCTCGAGCACCGCCATCAGATTATCTCGAGCGCTGAGCTTTCGGAAGACCGAAGGCTCCTGCGCCAAGTAGCTCAGACCACGCCGCGCCCTTGCATGCATCGGCCGATGGGTGATGTCCTCGCCATCGAGGATAATCCTGCCTGCATCGGCGCCCACGAGCCCGACGACCATGTAGAAGCTCGTGGTCTTGCCGGCCCCATTCGGCCCCAACAGGCCAACGACCTCACCAGCCTCGACGGCCAGATCGACACCATTGACCACGCGCCGACGTCGATAGGTCTTGGCCAGCGCAGTCGCTTCCAGCGTCGGCATCACTGCTCCGATGCTGGCTTGGTTCCGGACGCTGGCGCAGGTGTTGGTGCAGTTTCCGACTCGGGCTCGATCCGAATCTTCACCCGCTCGCGGCCCTGGGCGCTGCTGCCGGCGGTAACACGCTCAGTGATCCGATTGTAGACGATGCGGTCGCTGGCGAAGCGATCCTCGCCTTGCACCAGCACCGCCTCATCGATCAGGGTCAGCTCCTCGCGATCGGCCTCATACTCCATCCGCAATGCGCGTCCTTTGACCTCCTCCGGATCATCATCGAGCTGCTGCCGATAACGCACCGGCTGACCGATCGCGATGATCATCTCGGCACGGCGGTCAGGCTTGTGATGGACCAACACCTCGTCTGCCTGAATATGCATACTGCCCTGCGTAACCTCGACGTTACCGATGTAGAGGCTGGTCAGCTGCTTTTCGTCGAGCTCAGCGGCATCGGCCTCGATATACATTGGCTGGTACTGATCAGACTCGAGCGCGCGTGTGGTTGTCGGGGCGCCAAGCGCCAGCCCTAACAGTGCAGCCAGCATCCAACCCGAGCGTTGCTTCGGACTCATGGCCTCTTCCTCATCGTGCATTTATCCGGCATTGTCGCCATCGCTAGCAGCCTGACCCAAGGCCTGGCTCGGAGCCTGGCTGGGGTCCTGACCCAGAGGCTGACTGGGAGACTGACTGGGAGCAACCGCAGCGCGGGCGCGTCCAAACAGCTGGATGCGCATGCTGCTGCCCAGCCAGGCACGCATGCCTTCAGTCCCCGTTATCCAGTCCTCCTCGCGCTCGATCTCGACGAAGCGCCCGGTCTCGGCATAGTCGACCTCGGGCAGCACCAGTAGCTCACTGGTACGCAGCTCGATCGGCGCCGACAGCGCTGTCGCGAGTCGATGCAGCCGCACGTCCTGCTCAAGCAAGATCTCGTCGCCAGACTCGTTGATCCATGCCTGCGCCGAGCGGGCCCACCAGCTCGGTCCAGCATCGCCATAAACGACCAGAACGGGATCATCCAGCTCACTACTGCCATCGTCCGGATAATGCCGCAGTCTCCGGGCAACAAGACGATGCTCGGGCACACCCGCTGCGTTGAGACTAACGGCGCGAAGCCCGTCGACAACATAGTCAGGACGGCGCTCATCGCTGCCGGTTGCACCCTCGTCGCTATCCCTTGTGGACAACAGCCAGGAGCCAATCAGGCCAATAGCCAACAGTACCATCCCGACGAATAGCTCGCGTCGCGTTAAGGACATGGTAAGAGAAGCTCAAGACGATCGACTGGCTGAGCGCGTGCAACGCGGGGGCAACGGCGACCTGGTGTCGAGGCTCTCGCCAGCAGCGTCGGTAAGCAGCCCGTCAAGCAGTGCTGGATCATCAGTGACTGGCATATCCGTCGAAGAGTGCATCGAGCTTGCCCTGCGCGGCGAGCAATCCCTCGCAGACCTCGCGCGCGGCGCCGCAACCGCCGGACAATCTGGTCTGCCAATGGCAATATTGCTTCACCAAGGGATGCGCATCTGCAACCGCAATCGCCAGACCCACCTGTCGCATCACCGGCAGATCGACGACGTCGTCCCCCACGTAGGCGATCTGTGCGTGCTCGAGTCCGCAGGCTTGACGCAGCGCATCGTAGGCTGGGCGCTTGTCGCGCTGCCCTTGATAAACGTGCTCGACGCCGAGGCTCTCCATGCGAATACGCACGACCTCCGATTGGCGTCCGGTGATCACCGCCAGTGTGATACCGGCCTGTCGCAGCATGGTCATACCATGACCGTCTCGCGAGTTGAATGCCTTGTATTCCTGGCCATCGTCGCCGAGATAGAGGCTCCCGTCGGTGAGCACCCCGTCGACGTCAAAGATCACGAGCTCGATCGCCCTAGCGCGCACCTCAAAGTCGGTCATCTGGTTCTGGCTGTCCACCCTAGCTCTCCACGGCTCGTTATCTACGCTTGGTACCAATCTCTCGCTCGAGCTCTCGAGCCAGGTACAGCTTTGCGGCTCTTGACCCTATGATACCTGGATGAGCGACTCAACGATGGTTACCCCCCGGGGTTGGTGGGATCTAGCCGACGCTGATCTCTTCTATCCTGACGACCTGCCGGCGGACTGGCGTCTCAGCTACTTTGCGAATTGCTTTCGCACAACCCTGCTTCCGGCCGCGGTCTGGACAGCAAGCCAGGCCCAAACGGCCGAGCAATGGCACGACGATGTACCCTCCGGTTTTCGCTTCGCCGCCGAGCGAGCCCTGATGTCCCCAGTCGAACCCGGAGCGCGCCAGCTCGACGAGTCAGCCTTGACGCGACTACTGGGGTCGAAGCTCGATGGTTGGCTCGATGCCCTGACGGACCCTGCATCGGCCCCTGCGATTAGCGGCGGGGCAGATCACAGCTTGCGCTATCAGCTCCCGCGGACCGAGCAGGCGCTGAGGACAGACCAGCAGCGCTATGCCGTTGTG
This sequence comes from Halochromatium sp., assembly GCF_054919635.1. Classification (NCBI taxonomy): domain Bacteria; kingdom Pseudomonadati; phylum Pseudomonadota; class Gammaproteobacteria; order Chromatiales; family Chromatiaceae; genus Halochromatium; species Halochromatium sp. The sequence continues at coordinate 8,643 of NZ_JBUDPI010000016.1, forward strand.
GTCCCATCCAAGCTGTATCGCGACCTACGCGCTGCAAGAGTCTGGCTGAACAGGATGACCGAGCTCCAAGGACGCTCGCCTAACCTGATCATCCTCGAACGACCGACCAGCGATACCCTAGCCAACTGGCAAGAGCTGCTCGAGCTGCTCGGGCTCGGGTAATTCGGGCTCGGGTCATCTTGACGCGATCCCGGCCAGGTCAGGCCAGGCCGGCCCAGACGAGGCCGGGCCAAGGCTCGGCAACGGCGCAGGTGCGCGGTTTGCCTGAGGCTATGGCCGAGGCTCAGCGCAGCCTCGTCCTTGACGCTATCGGGGCAGGTCGCGAGAATGCGCTGCTTTGGGTCGCGGCCCGAGCAAGGATCTTCACTCGATGGTATCAGCGCAGTCAGAGCATGTATCGCCGCTGCAGACAGATAGGGAGGCGTCTCGGCCTACCGACAATCAGCCGCTGATCCGGGTACGCGGGCTGCACTTCTGCCATGGCGATCGCTGCATCTTCGATGGCATCGACCTCGATATCCAGCGCGGACGGGTCACCGCGATCATGGGTCCGAGCGGGACCGGCAAGACGACCTTATTGAAGCTCATCAGTGGCCAACTGCAAGCTGACGCGGGATCGATTGAGGTGGATGGGCAGGCGATCCAGTCACTAAGTCGCGCCCAGCTCTATGGGCTACGCACGCGCATGGGCATGCTATTTCAGAGCGGTGCTCTGCTCACTGATCTAAACGTATTCGAGAATGTTGCTTTTCCAATCCGCGAGCACGCCAAATTGCCAGAATCGGTGCTGCGTAAGCTGGTTTTGATCAAGCTTGAGGCGGTTGGTCTGCGCGGTGCCGCGTCACTCATGCCGAGCCAGCTCTCGGGCGGCATGGCGCGCCGGGTGGCCCTGGCGCGGGCCATCGCCTTGGACCCGATGATGATCATGTACGACGAGCCCTTCACCGGACAGGACCCGATCTCGATGGGGGTCTTGGTCTCATTGATCCGGCAGCTCAATGATGCGAGCGGTCTCACCAGCATCGTCGTCAGCCACGACGTCGCTGAGACGGCCAGTATCACCGATTACCTCTACATCATCGCTAACGGACGCATCATGGCGGAAGGCACTCCGCAGCAGGTTGCAGCGAGCGAATCGGCCTGGGTGCATCAGTTCATGGACGGCGAGCCGGATGGTCCGGTTCGTTATCACTACCCTGCACCGCCCTTGGAGCAAGACCTGCTTCAAGGACGGCGACACTGAGAGCGACCTCATTGCTTGACTCACTAGCGAGTCTAGGGCGCGTGGGACTCGCCATGTTGGCGAGCCTTGGTCGTGCTCATCTGCTATTGATCAGCATCGTCGGCGGCCTGCCCTCGATGTTGGTACGCCCGCGCCTACTGCTGACGCAGGTCTACAGCGTTGGTGTGCTCTCGCTGCTGATCATCGTTGTCTCTGGCCTCTTCGTCGGTATGGTCCTGAGTCTGCAAGGGCACTATGTACTCTCGCAGTTTGGTGCCGCAGAGAGTCTCGGCGTGATGGTGGCGGCCTCGCTGGTGCGCGAGCTGGGCCCGGTGGTCACGGCCCTGCTGTTCGCCGGTCGCGCTGGCTCTGCGCTGACGGCAGAGATTGGCCTGATGAAAACGACTGAGCAGCTCTCCGCGCTAGAGATGATGGCCGTAGACCCGGTCAAGCGGGTTCTGACGCCACGCTTCTTTGCCGGTCTGATCTCGATGCCGCTGCTCGCGGCCATGTTCAGCGCGGTTGGCGTGATCGGCGGCTGGTTCGTCGGCGTCGGGCTGCTTGGCGTCGATGACGGCGCCTTCTGGGGCCAGATGCAGAATAAGATCGATTTCGATGAAGATCTTGTTAACGGCGTCATCAAGAGCCTGGTCTTTGGTCTGGTCGTGACCTGGATCGCGCTCTATGAAGGTTATGACGCAACGCCAACCTCGGCTGGTATCGGTCGCGCCACCACGCGCACCGTGGTGCAATCCGCGCTCGCGGTCTTGGGGCTGGATTTTATTCTTACTGCGTTGATGTTCGGAGGCTAAGGCCATGGCGCGTATCCGCCTAAGCGAGATCCTGGTCGGTGCCTTCATGGCGCTTGGCTTCGTCGCGCTCTTCTTCTTGGCCATGCGTGTCAGTAACCTAAGCATGGCGACGGTCGGTGAGGGCTACAGCCTAACGGCCAAGTTCGACAATATCGGCAGCTTGCGCGTACGAGCACCTGTCACCATGGCCGGTGTCAGACTGGGGCGGGTAGAAGCGATCGGGTTCGACCAAGAGACCTATCAGGCCCTGGTCACCTTGCGCATCGAGGACCGCTACGATCAGATCCCAACTGACACCTTTGCCAACATCTACACCGCCGGACTGCTCGGTGAGCAGTACATTGGCCTCGACCCGGGAGGCAGCCCGGACTCGCTTGGCGATGGCGATCGTATCGAATTCACGCAGTCGGCCCTGGTACTTGAACAGATGATCGGACAATTTCTCCTAAGCAAAGCAGAGGAGGGTGGCGAATGAGAGCACTTCTGATGGCTGGCATCCTGTTGCTAGCAATGCCCCTAGGCGCCATTGGCGCTGAACAGTCCGCAACTCAGCTGGTCGAGCGTACGGCCGACAAGATGCTCAGCGCGCTCGAGAGCCGTCGAGCCGAGGTCGAGCGCAAGCCGCAGCTCATCAACGAGTTGGTCGACAGCATCCTGGCACCCCATTTTGATTTCGAGCAGATGACCCGGCTGGCTGTTGGGCGTGATTGGCGGAACGCGAGCCCAGAGCAGCAGCAGCAGCTCGTCGAGAGCTTCCGCAATCTGCTGGTGCGCACCTATGCCAAATCGATCATGAAGTACTCGGGTCAGGACATCGTCTATGAGGCCGCACGCCCCGGCACACGCTCAGGGACCGTGGTCGTCCCGACCGAGGTGCGAGCGCCCGGCGCAGCGCCGATCCCGATCGACTATTACCTGCTCGAGCGCGGTAGCAGCTGGAAGGTCTACGACGTGGTCATCGACGGCGTGAGCATGATCTCCAACTATCGTGGTCAATTCCGCACCACGATTGCGACCTCGGGAATCGACGGCTTGATCGAGCAGCTGCGTGCAAAGACAGCTCGCGGTGCCTAGCGCTTTGCCTCCTCAGACTGCACGACCGATGGCCGAAGAGCTGTCATCGACGCTCAAAGAGGTCGGATCGAATAGGCTCGCACTGAGCGGATCGCTGACGCTCAGCACGATGCCGGCCCTTGCACGGGAAGGCCAGCGATTGCTGAAGTCCATGCGGACCCGCGGCTCCGATGGCGAGCCGGTAACGATTGAGATCGACCTAGGCGAGATCGAGCGCAGCAGCAGTGCCGGCATTGCGCTATTGCTGGACTGGGTCGATCAGGCCGGTCGCGATGGCATCAGCATCGCATTCCGTCGCTGGCCGGAGTCATTGGCGCGCATTGCCGCGCTCTCGAATGTGGAAGGATTGCTCGGGATCGAGGCTGAGCAGTATGGATAAGCTCTTGATCACCGGCGGTCCGCGGCTCATCGGCGAGGTCCGTGCCTCAGGCGCCAAGAACGCGGCCCTGCCGATCATGGCCGGAACGCTGCTGGCCAATGGCATCTGCTCGCTCGCCAATGTGCCGCATCTGCGCGACATCACCACGACGATGGAGCTGCTCGGGCGACTCGGGGTGCAGCTGACGGTTGATGAGCGCATGGGCATTCAGGCCGATGCCCGCCAGGTCAGCAGCGTCGAAGCGCCCTATGAGCTGGTGAAGACCATGCGCGCGTCGATCCTGGTACTGGGACCACTGTTGGCGCGTTTCGGCGCAGCCGATGTCTCGCTGCCTGGCGGCTGCGCCATCGGTGCTCGTCCGGTGAACATCCATCTCGAGGGGCTGCGCGCGATGGGCGCCGAGATTCGGGTCGAGAACGGCTATGTGCATGCGCGCGCTAAGCGCTTACGCGGCGCACGCTTTGTGATGGACATGGTCACCGTGACCGGCACCGAGAATCTGATGATGGCCGCTGCGCTCGCCGACGGCGAGACCCTGCTCGAGAATGCCGCGCGCGAGCCCGAAGTGGTGGATCTCGCGCAATTCTTGAATCGGATGGGGGCGCAGATCAGCGGCGCCGGCACCGATACCATCCGCATCCAGGGCGTCGAGCGGCTCGGCGGAACCGACTACAGGGTCATGCCAGACCGGATCGAGACCGGCACCTATCTGGTCGCCGCGGCGATGACCGGCGGACGCGTGCGTGTGCTTGACACCCGGGCCGACCTGCTTGATGCCGTGTTGATGAAGCTGCGCGAGGCCGGCGCGCAGGTGAGCCTGGGGGAGGATTGGATCGAGGTCGACATGCAAGGCAAACGGCCCAGTGCAGTCGACATCCAGACTGCCCCACACCCAGCCTTCCCGACCGATATGCAGGCGCAGTTCTGTGCGCTGAATAGCATCGCAGAGGGCAGTGCGACCGTTAAAGAGACGGTGTTCGAGAACCGCTTCATGCATGCGCTGGAGATGCAGCGCATGGGTGCCGATATCCGCATCGAAGGCAATGTCGCGATCTGCCGCGGCGTCGAGCGTTTAACCGCGGCGCCGGTGATGGCCACCGATCTGCGCGCCTCGGCCAGTCTGGTGCTCGCCGGATTGGTTGCGGAAGGCGATACATTGATCGATCGAATCTACCATATCGATCGCGGCTACGACAATATTGAAGAGAAGCTCGCCGCGCTTGGTGCTGTGATCCGACGCGTGCACTGATGCCGCCTGGCCCCTTGCTGTTCGACCCTAACTCGTCCTGCTGCCGAGAGCGACCCTATCCATGTCCGACGACCAAAGGCTCACCATCGCGCTCTCAAAGGGACGCATCTTCGAGCAGACCCTACCCTTGCTCGAAGCCACCGGGCTCCAGGCCGCTGAAGACCCGGAGACCAGCCGCAAGCTGATCCTGAATACCACCGACCCCAGCGTTAAGCTGGTCATCATCCGTGCCAGCGACGTGCCCACCTACGTGCAATACGGCGCCGCGGACCTGGGCGTTGCTGGCAAGGACGTGCTGCTCGAGCATGGGGGCGAAGGACTCTACGAGCCGCTCGATCTGCGTATCGCCCGCTGTCGGCTGATGGTCGCTGGCCGGCCCGATACGGCGCTGGTGCCACCGCCTGCACGCGGCCGGCTGCGGATCGCGACCAAGTACGTCCGCAGTGCCGAGCGCCACTTCGCCGCCAAGGGCCAGCAGGTCGAGATCATCAAGCTCTATGGCTCGATGGAGCTGGCACCACTGGTGGGTCTGTCCGATCTGATCGTCGATCTGGTCGAGAGCGGGAATACACTCAAGGCCAACGGGCTGGTCCCGATCGAGCACATCAGCGACATCAGCTCAAGGTTGATCGTCAATAAGGCCTCGTGGAAGATGAAGCACGCGCGGGTGACTGCGCTGGTCGAGTCCCTGCGTGCCGCGGTCGAGGCCCAAACGGCGGTAGGCCGATGAAGACTCAATAGCACAGCACAGAAGCATGACCCAGATCGTCCACCCCACTATCACCCGACTGAGCACGACCGACGCGGATTTCGACGCCAGGCTCGACGCCCTGCTCGCCTGGGAGTCGGTCTCCGATGCCGGCGTCAAGCAGACCGTCGAGACGGTGATCGCCGACATGCGTCAGCGCGGTGACGCCGCGCTCATCGAGTACACCGCACGTTTCGACCATTGGCACCCTGAGAACGTCGCCGCGCTCGAGCTCGATCATGGCCGGCTCAGCGAGGCACTGGAGCGCATCCCACCCGCTCAACGCCAGGCGCTGGAGACCGCTGCCGAGCGTATCCGCGCCTACGCCGAGCATCAGCGACTGCAGGGCTGGCAATTCACCGATGCCGAAGGCAACCTGCTTGGCCAGAAGGTCACCCCGCTCGATCGTGTCGGACTCTATGTGCCTGGCGGCAAGGCGGCTTATCCCTCGTCGGTGCTGATGAATGCGCTGCCGGCCAAGGTCGCCGGTGTCCCGGAGCTGGTGATGGTCGTGCCAACGCCAAGCGGCGAGCTCAATGAGCTGGTCCTGGCGGCGGCCAAGATCGCTGGGGTTGACCGCGCCTTTGCCATTGGCGGTGCCCAAGCCATCGCCGCCCTCGCCTATGGGACCGCGACGGTGCCGGCCTGTGACAAGATCGTCGGTCCGGGCAACATCTATGTCGCCACGGCCAAGCGCGCGGTCTTCGGTCAGGTCGGCATCGATATGGTCGCCGGCCCCTCAGAGATCCTCATCCTCTGCGATGGCGAGACCGATCCGGATTGGATTGCGATGGATCTGTTCTCACAGGCCGAGCACGACGAGGATGCGCAATCGATGCTCATCGCTTGGGACGCGGGATATCTGGACCAGGTCGCTGCCAGCATCGAGCGGCTGATCCCGCAGATGGAGCGCAGCGAGATCATCGCGCAGGCCCTAAGCGCACGGGGCGCGCTGATCCTTGCCCGCGACCAGGATGAGGCCGCTGAGCTCGCCAATCGCATCGCCCCCGAGCATCTTGAGCTCTCGGTTGCCGACCCTGACGCGCTGGCCGGGAAGATTCGCCACGCCGGCGCCATCTTCATGGGCCGCTACACCGCCGAGGCGCTGGGCGACTACTGTGCTGGGCCGAATCACGTCCTGCCGACCTCGCGCACCGCGCGCTTCTCATCGCCGCTCGGGGTCTATGACTTCCAGAAACGCTCGAGCCTGATCAAGGCCTCGGCGAGCGGTGCGGCAGCGCTCGCTGATACCGCCTCAACCCTCGCGCGCGGCGAGGGGCTGACCGCCCATGCCCGCTCAGCCGAGTACCGCGGTCCAGACAATCCACATGAATGACCTGGTCGAGAAACTGATCCGCCCCGAGCTGCAGGCGCTGAAGGCCTATCATGTGCCAGACGCCACTGGTCTGATCAAGCTCGACGCGATGGAGAACCCTTACCGCTGGCCCGACGATCTGCGCGACGATTGGCTAGCCGCATTGCGGGAGGCCGAGCTGAATCGCTATCCCGACCCGCAGGCGCACGCGCTACACGCGGCCCTGCGAGAGGCGATGCAGATCCCCGACGGGATGGATCTGCTGCTCGGCAACGGCTCCGACGAGCTGATCCAGATGCTGGCCCTCGCCGTTGCCGCACCCGGGCGCCATGCAGACGATAACCAGCGATCGGAAGCTGGATCATTAGCTGGGCCAGCGCCCGGATGTCCCAGCCTGCTGTCACTCGATCCGGGCTTCGTGATGTATCGGATGATCGCGCTCTTCGCCGGACTCGAGTATGTCGGTGTCAATCTGAGCGCGAGTGATTTTTCACTCGATCTCGACGCCACGCTCGACGCGATCGAGCGCCACCAGCCCCGACTGACCTTCATCGCCTATCCGAACAACCCGACCGGTAACCTGTTCGATCCGACCGCCATCGAGCAGATCATCGCAGCGAGCCCGGGCCTGGTCATCGTCGATGAGGCCTATGCACCGTTCACCAATGCCAGTTTCCTGCCGCGGCTCGGCGAATGGCCGAATCTGCTGGTCATGCGGACGGTCTCGAAGATGGGGCTGGCTGGTCTTCGACTCGGTTATCTTGCCGGTCCAGTACCCTGGATCGCGCAGATCGACAAGGTGCGGCTTCCCTACAATATCAACGTGTTGAGTCAGGTCAGTGCCGAGTTTGCGCTGCGTCATCGCGACGTCCTCGACGAGCAGACCGAGATGATCCGCAGCGAGCGCAGCCGGCTGGCCGATGCCCTCGCAGGGCTCGACAGCGACCAACGCGGACTCCAGGTCTTCCCGAGCGAGGCCAACTTCCTTCTGGTCCGCACCGCCTCTGGGCGCGCTGGTTCACTCTTCAGCGGTCTGCGCGAGCGCGGCATCCTGATCAAGAACCTCGATGGCGCTCACCCCATGCTCACCGACTGCCTGCGTATCACCGTCGGCACGCCCGACGAGAATGCGGCGCTGCTCGATGCCCTTGCTGAGCTACTCGACGAGGACTGAGCACTGTTCGACCCCGGATTGTCGTTGGATGCCGATGCGGAATAGGCGTCTAGTTTCTAGCTCCTGATGATCGACTTTCACTGGTGCTGAAATCGGAAAGAAGCCGATGGACAGTTTCTAACGCGGCTGTTCGGTAGGCGGTTCTGATTTGCGCCTCTGGGAGCGCTGACGCTGGCCGGTCGCTGGTGCGCGGCCTGATGAGGTGGCTTTGGGTGTCTTTGCTGCCGAGGACTTGGTCCTTGATTTGACCGGTTCGCCATCGGAGATCGCGAGCACGACCCCAAGGCTCATAAAGACCGTCAGCAGGCTGCTGCCGCCGTGGCTGATCAGCGGCAGCGTGATACCGGTCAGTGGCAAGGCCTTGGTCACGCCACCGATATTGAGTAGCGTCTGCACGCTGAGCACAGTTCCCACGCCGGTGGCAGCCATCAGCCCGAAGGGCGTGCGCGCTCGTGCGGCCAGGGTCAGCAGACGCACCAACAACACCGCGAACAGCAGCAGTAACAGCAGGCTGCCAGCGAACCCAAACTCTTCCGCCCAGACGGAATAGATGAGGTCTGATTCTGCGATCGGCGTGTAGCGTGGACGCGCCTCGCTAAAGCCCTCGCCCCAGAGTCCGCCGGCGTACATTCCGGACAGGCCTTGCAAGACCTGCCAACCCGCTCCGGTCGGATCAGAAAACGGGTTGAGCCAGACCTCGATGCGACGTTGTCCATGGCTGAAGAGGCTGAGCAGGGCCGCACCGGCCGCGCCACCCAAGACCAAGCCATAGAGCAGATAGCCTAGGTGCCTGGTGCCGGCGGCCAAGGTCGCGAGCAGCATGAGTCCCAGGATCAGCACCAGCCCGAGGTCACGCTGCAGCAAGAGCATTGCCAGCAGGAGCGTCCAGACCAGCAGCAGTGGCCAGAGCCGGCGCAGCGGCGGCAGCAGACTGCGCCAACGGCTGAGCGGCTTCAAGTGCTGATCGATGAATCCGGCAGTGAACAAGACCATGGTCAGCTTCAGCAGCTCGGTCGGCGTAATGAAGCCCAGTCCGTAGACGGCGCCGCGATAGCGTTGGCCAGTCGCCAGCACCAGACCGACCAGCAGCAGCGAGAGTCCCGCCCAGAGCCAGGTTGCACGCGCGGCAAGACGGTAGCGACCCTGACGGCCAGCGATGGCGATACTGAGCATCAAGGCCACCCCGAGGGGAATCAGAATCTGTTTCTCAAGGCTGATTGAGATCGAGCCCGAGATCACCGAGGCGAAGAGCCCGGTGCGCGACTGTGCGATCAGGCCAATCCCGCTGAGCAGCGCCGTGACCGGCAGCAGCAGCTGATCACCGCGAAAGCGCGCCAGCACCAGCAGCAGATGGGCGCTGAGGAAGGCACCACCCAAGATCAGAAAGGGAATCAGGGCACTGAGCTGCACCTCCAGCCCATCCTTCGGCCGAGCGCCCAAAAGCATCAGATACCCCAGCAGCGCAATCAGCAACGCCCACAGCAGCAGCTGGCGCTCCGGTGCGCGAAGCTGCCAGAAATCTCCAAGGCTGGTGGGTGTGCCACGGCCAGCCATGACTAGACCCGGCGAATACCCAAGACCAGCCGAGTCCCGCTGCTAGGCGTCAAACCACAGCGTCCGGATGCTCCACGACCACGGCGACAACGCCATGAGCTGCCCAGCCAATCTGGCCGGGTGCTCTCGCCAAGCACCACGAGTCGATCCCGATCCCGATCGCTAGCGCAGCCGCCTAGCCCATTCAAGAGACGGCTCATCACAGGCCCTGCTCGGCGGCCTTGAGCAGGAGATCGCGTGCGATCGGTGCGGCCACGGTCGAGCCATAACCGCCATGCTCGACCAATACGGCAAAGGCCAAGCGCGGCGCGGAGGCGGGTGCAAAACCGATGAACCAGCTGTGCGAGGGGCCTTGGGGGTTCTCGGCGGTTCCGGTCTTGCCGGCGATCTCGAGCCCAGGGGTCTCGATGCCCTTGCCGGTGCCCTCGCTGACGGCCTGTCTCAGCATCACCCGCAGCCGTCGCGCGGTGTCGGCGCTCATGAAGCGCGTGAGTGATTCAGGCTGCGTATCGCGCAGCAGACGCGGCCGCATCGCAACACCCTCGTTGGCGATGGCGGCCGCGAGCAGGGCCATATAGGCCGGGGTCGCGGTCGCTCGGCCTTGACCGATCGCCGCCTGAGCCAAGCCATAGCGATCGCGCTCAGGGATCGGCTCGAGCTGCGCGGACTGTAGCTGCATCCTCCCCGAAGGCCCGCCAACAAAGGCAATCGAGCGGTTGAAGAGCAGTCGTTGACCGGTCTTCTGCAGTGCTGCATGGCCAGCCAGCACGCCGAGCTGCGCAAAGAAGACATTCGATGACTTGGCCAACGCCGTAGTCAGATCGAGTGCCCCATGTCCGGCCCAAGACCGACCCGAGCGCTGCGCCTCGTAATACTCGTGATCGCGGATCGGCCGATACCGACTTGAGGTGGTGTAGCCATTCGCCGGGCAATCCAGGCGACCCCTGAAGCCGGATTCCAATGCCTGGGCGGCAAGCACCACCTTGAAGGTCGACCCGGGTGGATACTGCCCCTGCGTGGCGCGGTTCAAGAGCGGCGTCGTCGGATCAGCACCGCTGAACAGACTCGGTTGCAGCTGATTTGGGTCGAAGCCGGGGACACTCGCCATCACCAGTACCGCACCGTCAGCAGGACGCAGCATCACCACCGCACCGCGACCAACGGGCTTTGCTGCCGCCAGCCTCTCGACCGCCAACTGCTGCAGGCCTGCATCCAAGGTGCTGACCAGATCCTGCCCCCGTGGACGCTTGCTCTGTGTGAGCAGCTGCCGCCCAAGCTCGCTCCAGTCATCCAGGCTATCCAAGGTCGACCCGTTCAGTGCTCGATTGGCGATGGCCTCAATCCCGCTAAGACCGAAGCGCGCATCGGCATAGCCCACCGCATGCGACAAGATCGGCCCAAAAGGGTAGACGCGCTCGGCAGCACCGTCTCGATTGCGACTTTCGGCCAAGACCTGCCCGCTCTGGTCTAAGATACGACCACGCTGAATCCAGTGTGCAGGATTGAACTGGCGCCGATCATGCGATTGCATGAAGGCGATGAACTGCGGTCGAGCCGTGCCTCCAAGCTGCCAAGTGGCCTGATAAGCGAGGATGGCGGTCAGCGCCAGGGTAATCAGCGCACTCGCCGGCAACAGCCAAGCGCGCGGCTTGGCCAGATGCCGCAGCGGCACCGCATGACCCAGCTTCAAGGCTTGCCACAGCCAGAACAGCAATGCCAGGCCGAACGCCAGATGCAGGCCGATGCGCACAGCCTCCCACGGCGGGGAGCGGAATAGAGCGTTGAGCAGGTCCATAGCAGGCGCAAGCATACCCGAGAACGATGTCAATCTTCCCCGTCGTCTTGTATCGCAATCTGCCTGTTGCAGGGTTTCTGAAAGGCCATGAGGATCGACCTGACTGCGGCCTTGGGCAAGCGCGTAGGCAGAAGTCGCGCAGGAAGACATCGCTGTCGGTCAGCAGTGGAGGGGCGCGCTGTGGTCAGTGGACGGCGAAGACCGATCCGCTGCTTGCAGGTTTTCGACGCAGCGGCTAGGTTTTAGGGGTGATCATCGCTCGTTCCGAGACCTGACCTTGAGGGCCGTCTCGCATGGGAAACCTCGCACTCAGCATTGAACAGCCGCACCGGCTCGAGCACGACAACATCGTGCGTTTACATGCACTGTACTGGGCTGATTTCACGCATCTGCTCGCCATGCGCGGCGAGCACTCGACGCCGAGGCTCTGTTACCTCAACGGTGAGGTCGAGATCATGAGTCCGTCACGGAGCCACGAGGCCATTAAGTCGCTGCTTGGGCGCCTCGTCGAGGCCTATTGCCTAGAGCGCGAGATCCCATTCCGTACGCTCGGCAGCTGGACGCTGGAGTCCGAGCCTGACGGGCGCGCGATTGAGCCAGACGAATGCTTCATCCTTGGTGAAGCGGATGCCGATCGGCCTCAGCTGGCCATTGAGGTCACCTGGACGTCCGGCGGTCTGGACAAGCTCGAGATCTATCGCAAGCTCGATGTTACTGAAGTCTGGTTTTGGCAGCATGGTCTGCTGCAGTCTTTTGTGCTCTGTGATCAGCGTTACCAGCCCGCACAGAAGAGCCGCGTGCTTCCCGGCATAGACCTCGACCAGCTCAACAGTTTTCTCGATCAGCCAACGACCTATCACGCGATTCGCGCCTACCGTGCCGCGCTGCGCGCTGAATAGCGATCCGACGAGTCAACGTACTCTGCTTTCCCGATAGACTTGCCAACTGCCGCAACAGAGCGGAGTCCAAGATGCCCAAAGACACACCTCGCCACGGCCGCACCGGCCAGTCCATTGATAATAGCAAGCTCGATCGCGTTGTCGCCGACGCGCGCCGCGCCATGGACGAGCGCGCCGCCGGTTACCGCGAGCAGGCGCTCAAGCTCTACCCCTGGGTCTGCGGACGCTGCGCGCGCGAGTTCGATCGCAGCAACCTGCGCGAGCTCACTGTGCACCACAAGGACATGGATCACGACAACAACCCGCCCGATGGCAGCAACTGGGAGCTGCTCTGCCTGTACTGCCACGACAACGAGCATCAGAAGTACGAAGAGCATCTGGCGGCGGTCGCGGCTGGCCGTGACACCAGCGCCACCGGTGGGCGGGCGTCCGCGTCCAGTACCCACAACCCCTTCGCCGGCCTGGCCGATATGCTCAAAAAGGACTAGGCGATTGCCGAAATCGCTCCACGATGAGCTGCTGAAGCAGGCGCGGATTCTCCTCGTGGCCGAGATGTCCGAGCCCAGGCAGCACCCGCAGCTGCGCGCTGGGTAACAGTGTCTTGGCGCGCTCCGCCTCGTGGGGCGGCACCGTCCGATCGTCGCCAAAGGCCACCAGCACCAGTCTCGGCTGCAGTCGTGGGAGGTCGCACAGCAGTGGCTCCAGGTCCCAATTCGCCATCATGTTCAACGCCGCTGCTAGATGCCCCGGATAGGAGATCAGCAGCCGATACAGCGCGATCCCCTCGGGGCTCAGACGCGAGCCGGTGCCATCGGCCATGCGCTTGACACTGCGCGGGTCTTTGCGCGCTCCTTGGGCAAAGAAGCGAGGTACGACCGAGCTGCGGGCGAACAACTTAGCCGCCGGCGAGAACCACTTCCCGGCAAATCCGCGCAGCGGCAATAGGGCCCCGCTGAGGCTGATCAGCACCCGCGGCTGGATACGGCCATCGAGACACATGCGCGCCAGGATGGCCGCCCCGGCGGAATGACCCACGACGATCTCTGGCGCGAAATCGAGTTCATCGGTCAAGGCGGCAACCGCCGCGGCCATCCCCGGCAATGATAACTGGGTCGGCTCCGGCGCGGCGGTGAACCCATGCCCAGGTAGATCGAGTGCGAGCACCTGAAAATGCTCGGCAAGCAGCGGCAAGAGCCCACCCCAGGAGTGCGTGGCGGCGCCGGTCCCATGCACCAACAGCAGCCCAGGGCCGCTACCGGCCTCCTGGATGTGCCAGCGCAGCCCGCCCGCTCTGACGAAGCGGCTATGCTCGCGATTCGGCCAGCCGCGTCCATCGGATTCCCAAACCGGCTTGTCCTGCATGACCGAGACGGAGGTCATCTGGAGCGCATCCCGTTGCAGACGGCGGCTCAGCTAACCGCTTGCACGGCGCCCGAGAGCGCGCGCGCATCAGCGTGCGGCAGCGGCAGATAGACCGCGCCCATCTCACGCGCCAGATTCTCGGCATCGGGCCGGGGACGGGGGGACATATCCACCACCAAGCCCTTCAGCTCAGCAACGCGGAAGGCTCGGGCTGAGGCCAGTGCATCCTCGGCCGCTTGGGCACGACCGCCGATGCCATCGCGATTGACATTCGCCCGGCCATCGGTGAGCAGGATCACGACCGCCGTACCACCGCGCCGGGTCACACCGTCGGTGAGCGCGAGCGCGGCGTCGATACCCGAGGCGAGCGGGGTTCCGCCACCACCGGGCAGGCTGGCCAGGCCGCGCTTGGCACGCACCAACGAGCGTGTCGGCGGCAGCAAGATCTCGGCACCAGGGCCACGAAACGCGATCATCGCCACCCGATCGCGGCGCACGTAGCAATCGGCCAGCAGCAGCTCAACCGCGCCCTTGGCCTCCGCGAGGCGGTGCAGTGCCGCCGAGCCGGAGGCGTCGACGACGAAGATGGTGGTGGTCTCCGAGCGCTGGCGATAGCGGGTGATGCGAAAATCATCGCGCCGGACCTCGACCAGCACCTCGGACTCAACGCCCTTCTCGGCACGCTCTTGGCGCCGCAGCCGCTGCCAGGGCGCGGCAACACGGAGTGTATCGATCACATTGAGACGGGCACCGGCACCGGGCTCACCACGGCGGGTCCCGGCCGGCCGGCCGCGCAGCGAGCCACTCTGAATGGCGCCGGACTTGCCACTCGATTTCGAGCGTTGGCGCATCGCGCCCATCTGCAGCATCGCCAGCAGATTCGGCGGGATCGCCGCCTGCGCCGCCTCCAGCACCTGCTCTTCCAAGGGCTTGTCCAGCTCCTGCTGTGGCGTCTGGTCCTGATCCTGCTGCTCGTCCTGATTGTCTTCCGGCGATGGTGGCGGCTCCTCGGCCTGCTGTTCCTCATCCGGCTGCTCGGGCATCGGGATGCGGGT
>NZ_JBUDPI010000160.1:0-7939 GCF_054919635.1 Halochromatium sp.
GCTGTCAGAAGCGACCCGGTATTGCGTGAGGCCGAGCAAACCTTCTATGCCACCCGCGAGGTGAAGCCGCAGGCGAAGGCTTTGCTGCTGCCGAATTTTGGCGTCTCTGGTAGCGTCGATTACACCGACCTCGAGGCACGGGGCGACTCTCAGACATTAGGCAGCTTCACGCGCAACGACAGCTTCAGCAGCTCTAATCTCTCCGCGGTCGTCTCGCAGTCGGTCTACAACCGCGGCGACTGGATGCGCCTAAGCCAGGCTGATGACACCATCGCGCAGGCGGAAGCACAGTACCAGAATGCCGAGATCGAGCTGATGGTGCGGACCACCGAGGCCTATTTTGGAGTCCTCGAGGCCTCCGATCTGGTGCGGGTTCAAGAGGCCCTGGTCGCCGCCGATGAGCGCCAGTTGGAGCAGTCAAAGCAGCGTTTCGAGGTGGGGCTGGTCGCGATCACCGACGTCAACGATAACCAAGCGGCGTTCGACCGTTCGCGTGCCAACCTGATCACCGCCGAGAACGACCTGAACAATGCCTGGGAAGCCTTGCGCCGCATCGTCGGCCCGATTCAGGTGCCGCTGGCGCGGCTTGGCGATCGCCTACCGCTGTCGCCTCCAGAGCCGAACGACATCGACGTCTGGGCCGAGACCGCGCTGGCAAACAATTACGGTATTGCAGCGGCTAAGGCAGCGGCCGAGGCAGCGCGCAAGAACATCGAGATACAACGCTCCGGCTACTATCCGAGCCTCGATCTGCAGGCCGGCTACGATCTCTCAAGAACCGGCCAGGAATTCGGCACCGATACCGACTCCGGTTTCATCGGACTCAATGTCAACATCCCGATCTACCAGGGCGGTGCCGTCGCTTCATCGACCCGTCAGGCTGGACACCAATTCCGTGCCGCCCAGGATCGGCTGGATCAGGAGCGTCGCGCGGTCGTCAATCAGGTCAAGGATGCCTTTCGCGGTATCCTGTCGAGCATCAGCGATGTGAAGGCAAGGCAGGCTGCAATCGTCTCAGCGCGTAGCTCACTGGAGTCCACCGAGGCGGGCTTGGAGGTTGGCACCCGGACTCAGGTCGACGTGCTGAACGCCCAGCGTAATCTCTTTCAAGCCGAGTTCGATTATCTCTCGGCGCGCTATAACTATATCCTCAACGGTATCCGCCTGCATCAGGCCACCAGCACGCTGACCCGTGATGTATTGGCCAAGGGGAATGCTTGGCTGACGGATCAGGATATGGTCCAGCCGCCCTCCTACTGAGTCCGCTTACTGAATCCGCCATCGTGTCAGGAAATAGCTTCGGTCGATCCTTCGTCGTCACCAGTTTCGGTGAGAGTCACGGCCCGGCGATCGGTGGCATCGTCGACGGTTGTCCGCCTGGACTGGCACTGTCGGAGGCCGATCTGCAGGTTGATCTCGATCGACGTGCGCCAGGAAAATCGCGCCACACCACGCAGCGGCGTGAGTCGGATCAGGTGCGGATTCTCTCCGGTGTCTTTGAGGGCGAGACCACGGGCGCGCCGATTGGCTTGTTGATCGAGAACCAGGATCAACGCTCCAAAGACTACTCCGAGATCGCGGCACGATTTCGGCCCGGACACGCCGATTACAGCTACACCATGAAATATGGTCGGCGCGATTATCGAGGTGGCGGGCGATCATCGGCGCGGGAGACGGCCATTCGAGTGGCTGCCGGCGGCGTTGCCAAGATCTGCCTGCGGCGCCTGGCGCAGATCGAGGTGCGCGGCTGTCTGTCCCAACTCGGCCCGATTAAGCTCGCGGTCCCTGGCGACGCAGCGTTTGACTGGGCGCAGGTTGAGAGTAACCCATTCTTTTGCGGCAGCCCGTCTCAGGTTGCGGAGCTTGAGACCTACATGGACGAGCTGCGCAAGTCCGGCGATTCAATCGGCGCCGAGGTGACGGTGATGGCGACCGGCTTGCCACCGGGCCTTGGAGAGCCGATCTTTGATCGCCTGGATGCCGAGATCGCGCATGCGCTGATGAGCATCAATGCCGTCAAGGGGGTCGAGATCGGCGCGGGCTTCGCCAGTGTCGCTCAGCGCGGCACCCAGCATCGCGATGAGATGACTCCTGCAGGCTTCCTTTCCAACAATGCCGGCGGAGTTCTCGGCGGCATCTCGACCGGTCAGGACGTCGTCGCGCGGCTCGCATTGAAGCCAACCTCGAGCATCCGCCTTCCGGGTCGCACGATCGACCTCCAAGGCGTCGAGACGGAGGTGGTGACCAGAGGTCGGCACGATCCCTGCGTTGGGATCCGGGCAACGCCGATCGCCGAGGCGATGTTGGCCATCGTGTTGGCCGATCACCTATTGCGCCATCGCGCCCAGAATGCCCAGGTGGTGCCGCCGCTAGCACCCATTCCCGCGCAAGCGCCTTAGGCCTCGCATCGCGTTGGGCTGAGCCGATGCCTTACGCGCGTCTATCAGGCTATTACCTGTTTCACTTCGCCGCGCTTGGTGCGCTGGTCCCGTTCTGGGGCCCGTACCTGCGTGATCGCGGCTTCGAGCCAGTTGCTATCGGCGGGCTCATGGCGATCCTGATGGGCACCAAAATCGTGGCACCAAATCTATTCGGTGCCGTCGCCGATCAGCGTGGCCAGCGGATGCCCATCGTTCGGGTCGGAGCCTTGATTGCGCTGCTCAGCTTCTGTGCCGTGTTCTGGACCGAGGGTTTCTGGGGCATGGCCTTGACCATGGCAATCTGGAGCTTCTTCTGGAATGGACCCTTGCCCCTGCTGGAGGCGGTGACCTTCAACCACCTGGGCACGCAGGTCAGTCGCTATGCGCTGGTCCGGGTCTGGGGCAGTGTCGGCTTCATCCTGGCGGTGCTTGCGGTTGGTTGGTGGCAGCAAGAGGCGGGTACCGAGGTCGTTCCCATTGCTGTGCTGCTGCTGTTCGGCGGGATTTTGTCGAGTGTCTTGCTGATTCCAGATTGCCCGCATGCGCAGGGGACCACAGAGCATCTGTCACTTCAGCGCCTGTTGCAGCGACCAGAGGTGCTGCTGTTTCTGCTCGCGTGCCTGCTGATGCAGGCAAGCCATGGTGCCTACTATGCGTTCTACTCGATCTATCTCGAGGCGGAGGGGTATCCAGATGCCGCCGTTGGGGCGCTTTGGGCCTTCGGGGTGTTCATCGAGGTGTTGGTGTTCCTGAAGATGCACCGCCTATTGCATCGGTTTAGGACGCGGACACTGATCCTCTGGAGCCTCGCGCTCGCTGCGCTGCGCTGGTTGATCATTGGTTCATTCGTTGAGGTCCTGGCGCTGCAGATTGCTGCGCAGGCATTGCATGCAGCGACCTTCGGCGTCTTCCATGCGTCGGCGATTCACCTAACCCATCACTATTTTCCGGGGGTCACCCAGGGCCGCGGCCAAGCGCTCTACAACAGTATCAGCTTTGGTGTCGGTGGCGCTCTCGGTAGCCTGACCAGCGGGCTGCTCTGGTCAGCTGCTGGTGCCAGCTGGACCTATGCGACTGCCGCTGGGTTTGCCGCACTTGGTTTTGTTGCTGCGGCTGCCAGCAAGTGCCGATGAGCCAGCACCTGCTGGATGCCGGAGAGTGGCTCAGAGCTCGCCGTTAGCGCCTGCAGTCATGATCGATTCGATGTTGTCCCGGACCAGCTCGGCCTTCTCCAACAGTTCCGGCGGCAGATTGGCTCCGGGGATGATCTTGCCGAGGTCTAAGGTGACGAGCCAGGCCTTGCCTTCCGTGTCCTCGATGAGTGCGATACGGCAGGGTAGGTAGGCGGCGAAATCCGGGTTGAACTGCAGCATCTCATTGGCGATGCGGGCATCGCAGAACTGGTAGATCTCGATGCGCCCGGAGTCGACCCCCATCGCTTCCAGCTCCTTGTACAGGGGCAGGTGTGCGACTAGCTTGAAGTTCAATGAGTTAGCGCGAAGCTTCATCGAGTCGACCGCATCGTCCATCGATACGTCATCGGCCAACGGCATCTTCAGCACGGTGTCTGAGATGCTCATGGTTTGAGCGCTTGCGATGGCAGTCGTGAGTGCGAGGAAGAACGCCAGGAACGGCAGGATCAGCAACGGCTTGGAACGCATCTTTTTGAAATCTCCCCTCGGAGCCGAGCCCTTGGTGGCATCGGTCTACGGTGTGTTGTTTGCCCAGCGTTCGCGAGCTGGGCGTTTCGGGGCCGGACGCCCAAGGCAGGATCAGTCCGACGCTTGTCATTGTGACCTGTCTCACCGGAAACTGCCAAATCGCGCCTAGACTGTGACTGCTGGGACGCCGAGCGTATACTCGGCGCCCCATCAAACAGAGAAAGAGCCTGGGCCGATGAGCCTGGGTCGGCGATTCAGAGTCTTAAGGAGCTGATGAGGAGGAGGACGATGGAGCATAGCCATGGTGAACTAATCGATCATCTCGAGGCGCTAGGGGCCGCCGCTGTCGCCTTCTCGGGCGGCGCCGACAGCACCTTGCTGCTCGCGCTCCTGCGCCAGCGACTCGGGAGTAAGCAGGTGATTGCCCTCACTGCGGTGACGCCGTATATGGTGCGGCAGGAGATCGGCGATGCGGTTGCATTGACATCGAAGCTCGATGTGCGCCATGAGCTGGTTGAGATGCCAGTCCCCGAGGGCATGGAGGTCAACCCGACTGATCGCTGCTACCGCTGTAAGCGCGCGATGTATACACATCTGCTGACGAGCGCTGCCGAGTACGGCTTTGATCGATTGATCGATGGCAGCAATAGGGATGATGCCGATGAACAGCGCCCCGGATTGCGTGCGCTGCGCGAGCTTGGCATTCGCAGTCCGTTCATCGAGCTGGGGATCGATAAGGCGGCTGTGCGACAGATCGCACGCGAGATGGATCTGCCGACCTGGCACAAGCCGACCAATGCCTGTCTGCTGACGCGCATCGGCTTCAATGTGCGATTCTCGATGGATCAGCTACAGCGGATCGAGGAAGCGGAGCGGTTTCTCCTGGAGCTTGGCTACACCTGGGTGCGGGTGCGCTGTCATGGTGACCTGGCCCGGATCGAGGTCGCACCGGTGCAGCGCGAGCGCCTCCTTACGGATGCGGCGACGGTGATCGAGGGTGTCCAGCGATTCGGCTTTCGCTATGTCACCATGGATCTGGCTGGCTACCAGACCGGCAGCATGAACGAGTAGCGATCTCCAGCTCGATCCCCAACGCTATCCTAAAGCCCTAAGTGCGGGAGGCCTTTGCTGGTGATGGCCGCTTAGGTTGAAACGTCCTCGGTCGAGCGTGTTTTGGCGAGGCGCGGTTAGTCGAGCCCCGCTCAGTCCAGACCCGCTTAATCTAAACGATAGTGTTTTTCGACGGCCTTGGAGATCTCCCACGTGCAGCTCATGCCGGCAGGGAAGGTGATGAGGTCGCCGCGTTTGAACTGCTGAGGCTCACCGCCCTTGGGCGTGACGCTAAAGGCTCCACGCACCACATAACAGGTCTCTTGTTGATGATAGGTCCAGTCGAAGGTGGAAGGCTCTTTCTTCCAGATCGGCCAGTGCTCAACGCCAAGAACGTCGAGCTTTGCCGGAGGAGGGTTGTGCTCGCATAGGATGCTGTTGTCGGTCATGGTCGACTCCTTCAAGGTTGTCTGTGGGGCTCGGTGCCCTGCATGCTGTAGACCTGCATGCTATAGATAGGTGGCAAACGCGGCAGCGACAAATGATGAAGACCCGATGATTTCCGATCGTGCACCAGATCTCGCTCAGCCCGTCTCCGACTTGCTTGTTGCATTAGCCACCGAGCTTGGCCAGTGTCTGCAAGCGAGCGGTGATCGGTTGGTGACCGCGGAGTCTTGCACGGGTGGCTGGATCGCCAAGTGCATCACCGACATCGCCGGCAGCAGTGCCTGGCTTGAACGTGGATTCGTTACCTACAGCAACGAGGCCAAGCAGGAGATGCTCGGCGTCAGCGCTGATACCCTAGCGCAGCATGGGGCGGTGAGCGAGGCGGTCGTGCGCGAGATGGCGCAAGGTGCCTTGGCGCGGAGCCAGGCAACCCTGGCGGTGTCGGTGAGCGGGATTGCTGGACCGGGTGGTGGCACGCCGCAGAAGCCTGTGGGTACCGTCTGCTTTGGCTGGGCACGGGTTGACCGAGCTGAGGCGGAGACTCGGTTGTTCCCTGGTGACCGTGACCAGGTGCGTCGGCAGTCGGTTGAGCATGCGCTGCGCCTGCTGATCGCTGGTCAGTATCATGGTTGAGCGTCTATTCTTCGCGCTCTGGCCGCCCGTCTCGCAGCGTGACGCACTCGCTCGTGCGTCTCAAGGGCTATCAGTTGTGCCGGCTCGCTGGACGCAAACGGCGGATCTTCACCTGACACTCGTCTTTGTCGGCCCCGTCGAAGCCCACCTATTCGGTTGTGTGGCGGCCGCCGGTGATGACGTTGCAGTTGCGCCCTTCGACCTCAGGCTCGCCGGGATCAGGCATTGGGAGCACAACGGTCTTTGGGTTGCCGAGCCTGCTGATGCCCCTTCAGGTCTGCTGAATCTGGTCAGCCAATTGCAGCAGAACTTGCTCGCTTGCGGTTTGGAGCCCGAGAAACGCCCCTATCGTCCCCACATAACCTTGGCTCGGAAGGCGCCAGCGATCAGTCCGATGCCACTGCATCTGCACTGGCCGGTGACCAATTTCGTGCTTGCTACCAGCCGGCCGCGCTCCGGCTCGGCCTACCAGGTACTCAGACGCTGGACACTCGACGTCTAAGGGCACGTTTGAGAGGCTTCGGCCAAGATCGTTGGTCGGGCGATGCGTCGCATTCGCCTGGTGTGGCATCGGGCGCGCTGTGTGATAATTCTGCGCTCGCCGCGTCGACCGGGCCAGGGCGGCGTTTCTAACCCTGTGAGGAGTCGCAATGGATGATAATCGCAAGAAGGCGCTAGCAGCCGCGTTGGGCCAGATCGAGAAGCAGTTTGGCAAGGGCTCAGTCATGCGCATGGGCGACGCCGGTGCCATACCGAATATCGAAGCCGTCTCGACTGGCTCGTTGGGCCTGGACATTGCGCTCGGCATTGGCGGTCTCCCACGCGGGCGCGTGATCGAGATCTACGGGCCTGAATCCTCGGGCAAGACCACCTTGACCTTGCATGCAGTGGCCGAGGCGCAACGCGCGGGTGGCACTGCGGCCTTCGTCGACGCTGAGCATGCGCTCGATCCAAGCTATGCCGAAAAGCTCGGCGTGAACATGGATGAGCTTCTCGTCTCGCAGCCTGACACCGGAGAGCAGGCGCTTGAGATCACCGATATGCTGGTGCGCTCCGGCGCGGTCGACATGGTGGTTATCGATTCGGTCGCGGCGCTGACCCCGAAGGCCGAGATCGAGGGCGAGATGGGTGACTCGCACGTCGGTCTGCAGGCCCGCCTGATGTCGCAAGCATTGCGCAAGCTGACTGCAAACATCAAACGCTCGAACGCGATCGTCATCTTCATCAACCAGATTCGAATGAAGATCGGCGTCATGTTTGGCTCTCCGGAGACCACATCGGGGGGCAACGCGCTGAAGTTCTATGCATCGGTGCGGCTCGATATTCGGCGGATCGGCTCGGTCAAGCGCGGCGCTGAAGTGGTGGGCAATGAAACCCGGGTCAAGGTGGTCAAGAACAAGGTGGCCCCGCCGTTCCGTGAGGTGACCTTCGATATCCTGTACGGGGAGGGCATCTCCCGGGAAGGTGAGATGATCGACCTCGGCGTCGGCGCCTCGATTATTGACAAGTCCGGAGCCTGGTATAGCTATGACGGCAATCGGATTGGCCAGGGGAAGGATAATGTGCGCGGTTTCTTGAAGGAGAACCCGGACATCGCGGCTGAGATCGATGTCAAGGTCCGGGATGCGCTGTTGCCGAAGCCAAGGTCGGCTCAGTTGGAAGGAGAGCTCGACGCAACCTCGCCGTCCGCCACCGAGGCGGCCGCGGACGACAAGGTAGACGCCGATG
>NZ_JBUDPI010000161.1:0-7938 GCF_054919635.1 Halochromatium sp.
GGCCGGTAAGATCAAGACGGCACTGCAGATGGTCTCGATCGTCTTGCTCATCCTCGGTAGTGCCTTCCTTGGCACTTCGATCTACTGGGCTGCTGTGGGTCTGCTTTACGTTGCCGCGCTGCTGACACTTTGGTCCATGATTCTCTACCTAAGGGCGGCCTGGCCTAGCCTGACGAGATCTAACGATGAGCGATAAACAAGACCAGCACCTTGACGCGGTTGCGCTGCGGGAGGACCGCTAAGCGATGGACCTGTTATTGGATGTGGATGTTGCAGTCGATAGCTGTATCGGCCGTCAGCCATGGTGCGATGCTGTCGATCGAGCGCTGGCCGAGTGTGTGAAGGAAGGCGGTCGTCTGTGGCTTTATGCCGGGAGCGTGCAGACGCTTGACCATCGAGTCAGGTGGGCACTGGAGCGCGCCCAAGCGGCTGAGCCCGAGCCCCTATCGACCAGGCAGCTAGCCGAGCGAGCCACAGCGCTGCTGAAGGGGTTTACGGCAGACAAGCACTGGCTTGCTGCGCTTGCCGGGGAAGGGCCGGTGTTCGATAGTCCTGATCCGGAGCATGAGCAGCTGTTGCTTGCGCTCGATCGATTTGCACCAGGCTCCATTCAGTTGCTGACCCGCGATGAGGACCTGCTGAACGACCATCCGGAGGCTTGCGTTTCGCCCGAGGTCTTTAGTCAGCAGCCAGCCGCCGAGATCGGCATCGGCTTCGTCGATCTGAAGACTCAGCAGGATGCGCTGCGCCCGCAGCTGGAGCAGCGCATCCATTGCGTGCTCCACCATGGCCAATACATCCTTGGCCCTGAGGTCGTTGAGCTGGAGCGGCGCCTTGCGGCCTATACGGGTGCCAAGCATTGCATCAGCGCTGCCAGCGGCACCGATGCCCTGCTGATCAGCCTGATGGCGCTAGGCATTGGCCCTGGCGATGAGGTCATCACGACGCCGTTTACCTTTGTTGCGACGGTTGAGGTGATCGTGCTGGTCGGCGCGACACCGGTCTTCGTCGATATCGAGCCCGGCACCTGCAACATCGATGCGCGGCTGATCGAGGCCAAGATCAGTGACAACACCAAGGCCATCATGCCAGTCAGTCTCTATGGCCAGCCGGCGGATATGGACGCGATCAACGCCATTGCCGCCCGTCATGGCAATCTGCCGGTGATCGAAGACGCTGCCCAGAGCTTTGGTGCCGAGTACAGAGGCAATAAGAGCTGCAACCTGAGCACCATCGGCTGCACCAGCTTCTTCCCGAGCAAGCCGCTTGGTGGTTACGGCGATGGCGGGGCCATCTTCACCAGCGATGACGACCTGGCCCAGGCCTGCCGCGAGATCCGCGTGCATGGTCAGAGCGCACGCTACATCCATGGGCGTATCGGTATCGGCGGACGGATGGATAGCCTGCAATGCGCGGTCGTGCTCGCCAACCTCGAGCGCTTCGATCAAGACATCGTCCAACGCCAGGCCGTGGCTCAACGCTATCATCAGATGCTGCAGCCCCTGATGGAGAAAACGGCGGAGAAAGCGGGGGAAAAAATGGGGACAGACCCGGTTTTCGATCTGTTGCCTTGGCCAGCGCCTGATCGCACCAGTGTCTTCGCCCAGTACAGCCTATTGGTCCAGGAGCGTGATGGGCTTCAGGCCAGGTTGAAACAGGCGGGTATTCCAACCGCCGTGCACTACCCGATGCCGATGAATCAGCAGCCGGCCTATACGCATGTTTGCTGTCCCGAATGTACGCCGGTTGCCGCAGCGATCTCGGCGCGGATCATGAGTCTGCCCATGCATCCACATCTGAGTGCGGCTGAGCAAAGGCGCATCGTCGAGGCTTTCGCTGCCGCCACAAGCTCCGATTAATTCTTAGTTGGAACAGGAGTTGAGCGATGCGCAGAATTCGAGTCTGCTGCGTTTCCATTGGCGTTGTTCTCATACTGGGCCTCGGCGGTTGTGGCGGAGGCGGTGCGAAGACGAATGTCAACGCAAGCAGTACGACAATGGGACAAGAGCTGATGGATCTGAATGCGAGTTACGAACAAGGTCTGATTAGCGCGAACGAGTACAAGCGCGCGAAGCGAGACATTCTGCGAAAGTATGATCACTGAGCCTTGCGCTCGCGGAGACAGCTACGTGAAGCTTATTGATCGCCTCAACGAACGCCGGGCCCTGATCGGTATCCTCGGTCTCGGTTATGTCGGCCTGCCGTTGATGCTTCGGTTCAGCGAGGTTGGCTACCGGGTTCTGGGCCTGGATATCGATCATGAGAAGGTCGAGAAGCTCAATGCGGGTCGGTCCTACATCGAGCACATCAGCGCGCAGTCGATCGCGGATGCGCGAGAGCAGGGCTTCGAGGCGACGATCGATTTTAGCCGAGCGCGCGATTGCGATGCGCTGATCCTCTGTGTGCCGACGCCCCTGAACAAGTATCGCGAGCCTGATCTCAGCTATGTGATCGGCACCACCGAGACGATTGTGCCGCATCTGCGCGCTGGGCAGGTGGTCTCACTCGAGAGCACGACCTGGCCTGGTACCACCGATGAAGAGCTGCGCCCGCGTATCGAATCGAGCGGCCTGAGGGTTGGCGAGGATCTCTTTCTGGTGTTCTCACCCGAGCGCGAGGACCCCGGCAACCCCAACTTCAACACACGCACCATCCCCAAGGTGCTGGGCGGGGTCACGCCGGCCTGCACCGAGCTTGGACAGGCGCTCTATGGCCAGGTTATCGATCAGTTGGTGACGCTCAGCTCGACCCGCGCCGCGGAGATGACCAAGCTGCTGGAGAACATCCATCGCGCGGTCAACATCGGACTGGTCAACGAGTTGAAGGTGGTCTGCGACCGCATGGGTATCGACATCCACGAGGTGATTCGGGCAGCGGCCACCAAGCCCTTCGGCTTTACGCCCTACTATCCCGGGCCTGGGCTCGGCGGCCACTGCATCCCCATCGATCCGTTCTACCTGACATGGAAGGCGCGCGAGTATGGGCTCAATACCCGTTTCATCGAGCTTGCTGGCGAGGTCAATACCAACATGCCCAAATGGGTGGTCAGCAAGGTGGCCGATGCGCTCAACGAGCGGGGCAAGGCGGTCAAGGGCGCGCGTATCCTGGTACTCGGGATTGCCTACAAGAAGAATGTCGACGATCGACGCGAATCACCGTCGATGGAGCTCATGGAGCTACTGGAGGAGAAGGGGGCTGAGATCAGCTATTCTGATCCCCACGTGCCTCGCTTCTTACCGATGCGCAAGCACGATTTTGATCTGGAATCGGTGCCGCTGACCCCCGAGACGCTGGCAGCGACCGATTGCGTGCTATTGGCAACCGATCACGACCGCTTTGACTACGAATTGATCAAGGCGCATGCGCCGCTGATCGTAGACACGCGTGGTCGCTATCATGAGCCCGCTGAGCATATCGTGCGCGCTTAGGCAGATCCTCTTGCATCTTGGCGCTCGCAAGGCGAGGCCCTGCGAGCAGTTGGCCGTTTGGTCTAGACGCGGATACCGCGCGCTGAGAGTTGACGCCGAACGATAGGGTCAGTGCGATTCTTGGAGGTGGCGGCCTTCATGAAGACGACGAGACGGTCGATGTCACGGATGACCCCGATTAGGTTCTCGTCGGTCTCATAGAGCCGGCCGAGGGATTCAAACGAGAGATCCATCAGATGCTCGTCGGCTCGGGCGATGCCGATGGCGTAGGCCACACAACAGGCGAGCCCAGGTTGACGCGCGTGGAGGCGTCCAGCGAATCGCCGCCAGGAATCGATCCAGCCATCCCATTCAAGCTGGGACACGTTGAACCGGCTGGTGCGCAGGAACAGGATGATGCGCACGAACTCGCCTCGCCAATCCCAGAGTGGGGCCCCTGATTGCTCGCGCAGGCGATCGATGATGCGACCGTGGTAGACCTGGCAGTGGTCACATTGATAGTAGATCGCGAGCGCATAGGCAATGTACTCACGCTCCAGCTCGCTAAGGGTGAACGGGTCGGACTCGCCAGGCACCCCGGTGAAGGTGTGGGCATGAAGCTCATTGAGGACATCGTTGAACGGATGCCCTTGGATGGACCCTCTAACCGCTTGGACGGTCATGTTGTGCTCCTGAGATCGTTTGATCGTCGATCAGTATTCGATGATGTGCTGGATGCTAAGGCCAATGTCGCACTGCAACAAGATGGGAAGTGCAGGGTTTTGATCTGACCCCGATGTTTTTTTGGGTTCCTGGTGTTGACAGGAGAAACAATGGTGGTATTCTAGAGGGCTCGTAGCGGGAATAGCTCAGTTGGTAGAGCACAACCTTGCCAAGGTTGGGGTCGCGAGTTCGAGTCTCGTTTCCCGCTCCAAATTAAGCACTTAGGCCGGCTTCAAGCCGGCCTTTTTGTTTGTGTCACGCTTTGCGTCACGACCCGCAGCCCCGCAGCCCCAGTAGCTGATCTCTTCGGGTTACCAAGGCAGTCGCTGAAGGCTCGAGACCGCCTAAGTCAAGATCCTCCATCGCTTTTCGCCGATCTCGGTGGCGTCTCCGAGCCACACTCGTCGTTTTTTGTGACCAAGCCGTTGGTGTCAGCGGGACTGTTCAAGTTTCGGAACGGACTGGGAAGCTGGTCGAAGGCTGCAGTGGCGACCTTGTGACGGTCGAGCCAACCGAGAACGCTGCGCCCGCCGCGTCTTAGATAGTCGTCCAGGTCGGCTGCGATATCGGTGGGGATCAAGGCGTGCAAGGGCTGACTGCGCTCCTGGTCGCAAGCAATGGCAATGCGAGACTGTTGGGCTTGAAGTGCGGCCGCAAGACGCGGGCCGAGGTCGGTTGGGATCAGGGGTGTATCGCAAGGTGAGACGAGTAGCCAGGCTGGATTGGGTGCAGGCTTGTTCGTGCTTGGCCCTTGCCGGTGGGGGTAAGCATGAGGCTTGGATCGGGTAAGGTGCTGAAGCATAGTGTCGATCTGGCCGAGCACGGTGGCGATGCCAGCGAGCGGTCCTTGATAGGCTGTTGAGTTTGACCCTTGACCGGGCGTCGTAGCATCCGCGATCACAGGCCAGCCAAGTTCGGCGTAGCGTTCTTGATTCCGATTGGCACTGATTAGCAGACTTGCGACCTGGGGTCTGAGGGCCTCGGCGACCCAGTGTGCCAGCGGTCGGTTATGGAGCTCGATCAGGCCCTTGTCGATTCCGCCCATGCGCCGTCCGGCGCCACCGGCGAGGACCAGACCAACGACCTGTTCGGGGTCGTAGACGCTGGGGTCATCCGTGAGTGTCATGAGGTCTGGAGGCTCGTCTGTGGGCCTGCTGAATCACCAAGGGGCCGTCCGCGAATAACAAGATCAAGTCTATCCGCCTGGCGGCCAACATGGCGTGACCAGCTTTGCGCAAAGTGTTCAAGTGATTTGTCGCCGAGCGCTAATAGAGGCCACATCCATGCTGCGCTCGACGGTCCTGGTTGGCTGCGGGTTGGCTGCGGACTGATCGACGGCGCGGCGCTGGCGCGCTATCAGGGCGCGAGCCGCTCGATCTGCCATGGGTCTGTCGCAGTGGCGCGGTGGTAACGAAAACGATCGTGTAGCCGATTGTCGCGGCCCTGCCAGAACTCGATGCTGGTGGGGATCACTCGGTAGCCACCCCAGAAGTCTGGGAGCGGGATCTCGCCCTCGCTGAAGCGCTGTTTAATCTGGGCAACCTTCTGCTCGAGCAGCGAGCGCGAGCTGATGACCTGACTCTGCGGCGAGGCCCAAGCGCCGATGCGGCTACCGCGGCCCCGAGTGATGAAGTAGCGCAGTGACTCACTGGTCGGGATGCGCTCGGCGCTGCCAAGGATGCTGACCTGTCGTGCTAGCGCAACCCAGGGAAAGAGCAGGGCGACGCGCTCGTTGGTGCCGATCTGTTGTGCCTTTGTGCTCTGGTAGTTGGTGAAGAAGACAAATCCCTTGGCGTCATAGAGCTTGAGCAGTACGGTCCGCAGGCTCGGTTGACCATCGGCATCCACGGTTGCAAGCGACATGGCATTTGGCTCTGGAAGCCGTGTCGAGATCGCTTCCTGGTACCAGTGCTGAAACTGAGCAATGGGATCAGAATCCAGATCCTCTCGATCGAGTCCGCGCTCCATGGCGTGCAGCCGAAAGCGAGCAGGGTCAGGGTTGGGCTGCTCCGGGGTGACGAGGTAGTCCATACTGACGCGGTGGCTCCTAGGACCTGCGCTTGCTCAGCAGCGCGTCGATCTGTGCCTCTGCGGCGGCCCAGTCGTCGGCATGATTACCAGGGGCGAAGCCGCGTTTCTCGGCGATGTAGTAGGCGGCTTCCTGGATCATTCGGTAGCGTTCTTCCGGGCTGACCTCGTTAACCGGACTCAGGGTGACCGGTTTTTCTTCGCGCACTCTGGCGGTGGCCTTCTTGCTGGTCGTCTTCTTGGTGACGGGCTTGGTGGCGGGTTTGGTCGTAGGGCTCGCTGTTGTCGGAGTGGAGGTGCCGGTCCCCGGTGCCGCAGCACTGGGGCCCGCTGTTGCGGCGCTGGCCTTCTTGGCGACCTTCTTTTTCGTTGCGGCCGTCGTGCCGCTGGCAACGGGGCTTTTTGCGGCTGCGGTCTTCTTCGCTATGGATTTCTTGCTGCTCGTCTTCTTGGTCACCGGTTTATCGTCGGCCCCAGTGGCCTTCGCGGTTGTCTTCTTGGTTACGACGCGCTTGTCTTCAGCCATGTCACTCACTCGCCTCCGAGTACTGCTTTGGTATTCAGCTAGGGCAGAGAATACACGACCTTTCTAGTCAATCGAAGCGTATTGGCATCGAGCCATCGCCAGCCGGGGCCTAAGCGGTCGACGGTGGCGCTATTCTTCGCGCAAGGCCCGCGCTGGCAGTGCCTTGGCGGCCCGATCAGCGGGGTAGAGACCGGCGAGCACAGCGGCAAGCCACGCAAGCAGGATGCCGGAGACGAGGGTCTGCGGCTGCACCTGCATCGGCATGGTCCAACCGAAGGAGCGAAGATTGATGACGCTGATGAGCAGATCCCCCATGGCGAGACCAAGTGGGACCGCAAGCAGGCCAGCAGCGATGCCCATGGCTGAGGTCTGGATCAAGATCAGGGCGCGCAGTTGGCCGCGGGTCATGCCCGTTGCGCGCAGGACCGCGTAATCGCGGGCGCGCTCAAGCTCGAGGGCCATGAGGGCGCTAAGGATGCCAACGAAGGCCACGCCGATGGCGAGCAAACGCAGCACCTTGGTGATGGTGAAGGTTTGGTCGAAGATGTCGAGCGAGAGCTCGCGGATGGCTTGGTTGGTCTGCACATTGGTGGCGATATCGAGCTCGGCGAGGAGACGATCGACCTCTCGGCTGACCGCTTCGGCATCGGCGTTGTCGGCGAGGACAAGCCCGAATGAGGAGATGGCCGGATCATCCCAAAGCTCGGTATAGCGCGGGCGCGGCAGGATGAGGGTGCCACTGTCGCTGCCATAGTCTTGGAAGATGGCGCCGATCTCGAAGCTTTGCCAACCGCTCGTTGTGAAGAGGTCCAGTCTGTCGCCGACCTCGAGCTGGCGACGGTAGGCGAGCGGCTGCGAGATCAGGAGCAGCTCGCCAGCCTGCCAGCGCGGCCAGAGATCCTCGGCGGTGCGGCCCTGGAGGTTGAAGCCACGGGGTTGGCCGGTGCTGGATTCCAGGGCGAGGCTGAGCACGGGGCCATCGCGGGTCTCGATGCGGGCGCCGCGGCCCTGGCTGACAGCGCTGACCTCAGGCAATGCCAAGAGCTGTTCAGCGAGCTCTGGCGGGAGGTTGCCGCCACGGCTGGCGCCACTGCTCGATTCAGCAGAGATGTAGATGTCGCTGGTGAGGGTATCGGCCAGCCAGTCGGAGACGCTGGTGCGAAAGCTGCCGATCATGATGCTGACGCCCATGGTGGCGGAGACGGCGACGGCGAGCGCGGCTTGCCAGAAGTGTACGGCCGCGGCGGCGGGGTT
>NZ_JBUDPI010000162.1:0-7919 GCF_054919635.1 Halochromatium sp.
GCTGGCCCGCGCGCTGACCGGGCGGCATTTGCGCCATGAGCTGTTTCCCTTTGATCTATCGGAATTCCGGCAGCGGGCAAAACCGGGTGATCTGGAGCAGTTTATCCGCCGGGGCGGCTTTCCGGCCGCGCTGGAATTTCCGCAGCCCGAGCGGCTGCTACAGCAGTATTTCCTGGATATCGTCGAGAAGGATATTCGTGAACGGGTATCGGCCAAATCGAGCCGGCCCTTGCAGGCAGTGGCGAAGATGGTTATGGATTCGGTGGGCTCGGACTTGAGCTTGCGCCGCATCGCCGGTGCGGTGCAATTGAGCCCAGAAACTGTCAGCCATTATCTGCAGGCCTGTGAGGATGCCTATTTACTATTCAGTTGTCCCTATTTTGCCTATTCCGAAGCCAAACGTGCACGGCACAATCGTAAGTATTACGCCATTGATACCGGCCTGCGTCGGGCCGTCAGCACCCGCACCGGGCAAGACCTGGGCAAGGACTTTGAAAACCTGGTCTATCTGATATTGCGCCGCAAGACCGCCGATATCAGCTATTGGAAAGGCAAGGGCGAAGTGGACTTTGTGGTCAACACGCCGCAGGGGGCGACGCCCATTCAGGTGACCTATGGCGAGCCGAAGCTTCGCCACGACGAGGCACTTGAAGTGTTCTACCAGCAATTTCCTCACGCCAATGAGGCGATTTATGTCACGCCGGATACCTTTGAAGACTTCACGGAAATGACGCTGTAACCCTGCTGAAGGCAGGATAGCTGCACGGTGGCCACCACCAGCAGGCCGTTATCGCAGGAAGAACTGCATCGGCACCACCAATTCCGCTACGGATGGAAGGGATGGCGCGCCTCGTAGACGAAACTGGTAATACCGTACTCCTCGGTCTCTGGCGTGTGCCTGCCGCGCAGCTCAGCGAGCCAGCCCGGCGGGCTCGACTGAGTCGAGTCACCGACGACAATCTGAGTCAGAGGCTGACCGAGCCAAGCCTATCACCAAGACAGGGTTTTGACCGTTGGATCGAACAGAATGCCGAGCACCAGGTCTGGATTCCCCATCTGAACGCCGTCGATGAAGTCGTCCTCGGTGAGGCCCGCCGCCTTCGAGCAGGCAGCGCAGGCGATGACCAGCCCACCGTCGTTTGCAAACGCCTGCAGCATATCTTGAACGGACTTGCCCTGCTCTTTCATCAGACCGTGGACATGCGATGGCCGCTTCTTATCGGCCAGGTAGATCCCGCGCACGTTGAGCCAGATTGCCACCGGCTTGTGGCCGCGTTTCAAGACCTTCTCATGCGCAAACATGATGGCCTTGGTGGCCGCCCAGGTGTCATCGGTGGTCAGGTTGACGAACAACCCGCCTTTAGGCTCCTCGGCCAGGGCGTTCCAGGACAAGCCCATCAACGACAACAGTAAGACAATCGTCAGCACGAACCGATTCTTCATCGCTCAATCTCCGGTTGGTTAAGGTGATCGGACACGATAGCTTAACGCCGCGGACAGCGAGCGACCCCGGCCCGGCGCAGCAGTGCCCCGCTGCGCCTCCCTAACCGGGTGATGACTTGGCCTAGCAGCCAGTGCGTCGAGAACGGCTCGCCGTTCTAGAGCAACGTCACCGGCCCATGATCATCGCAATGATCGCCGTGCGGATGATGCAGCCGACCATCAACGATGTAGTCGACGTGATCACCGTGCGGCACCGCCTCGTGACCACAGCCGGGCCCGTGCACGTGGCCGTCTTCTTGGCAAGCGGTGAGGCGGTGCTCACAGCCGTCGGGATTCGTTTCGCTGATGGCGATGACGTGCTCATCGTAGTGGACTAGGCCGTCGACCTCATGCGGATGATGCAGATGCCCATCGTGCAGATAGTCGACGTGGTCGTCGTGGCGCAGGGCCTGATGGCCGCAGCTAGGACCATGATGATGATCGTGGTGGGGATGGGAATGGCAATCTTGGCTCATTAAGCACGCTCCACTCGGGGCTGTTTCAGGATGTCGCGCCCATGCGGCGATCGCATCGACAACACTGAGGCATACGGCGCCTGTCAATCATGCCTTTAGGCGTCTCTGGTGTGTCGAACATGACCAACCATATCGTCGAGCATGTGCTCGACATGGGCATCGGCGACGGAGTAATAGGCATAGCGCCCTTCTCGCTCGACCTTGAGCAACGCGGCGGTGCGCAGCAGGCGCAGGTGATGACTCACCAGCGACATCGACAGGCCGCTCGCATCGGCAATCTCCGATACGGATCGGCGTTGATGACGGCAGCGCAAAACGATGCCGAGTCGCGTTGGATCGCCCAACAAGGCAAACATTTCCGCTAAAGCCTGGCGTTGAGCACGACTCAACTCAGCTGACACACCACTCACTCCTCAACAGTTGAATAACTGTTCACGCATAAGCTAGACGGCTTGGCGCGCCGAGTCAAGAGGTGTTGGTCGGGCACAAGGAACGACGCGACGAGACGAGCGAGCGCGATCGAGCCTGTCTGAGTCAGGCTGCCAGAGAACAGCGGATCGATGATCTGAGGTCTAAGAGCCCTTGCCGCCGGTGCGACAAGGGCCGCGTGCTCAGTCTGCTGACGCAGCGCTGCCCCGCGTCACCGTCTCCATCCCCAGGCTGTTCGGTAATGACACGCCAAACAGGGTCTTGTAGAGCAGACGATAGACATCAGTGTTGTCGAAGCGCTCGCGCAACGGCGGCTCGCCGGCGACCAGCGGCTCGGCAGCACCCAGCCAGTGCGCGTTGAGCCCCTCGGCTCGGCTCAGAATGCCGCCGGCGAAATCGCTAAACCCGGGCCAGGCGATAGCAAACAGGAGCGGTTGCGCTGGCACCGGCTGTCGATCGGTGGCCTGGTTCGGCAGGGGTCGGAACGGCAGTTGAGCATCGGGCTCGGCGACGAAGGCGCGGGTATTGGCCCCCTCGATGCCATCGGTCGCGACCTGGAAATCTAGGATCTGGCCGGTCTCTGTGAAGAAGGAGTTCACCGCGATGGTCGGCGTCTCCGGGATCGCGTCCGGAATCGCGTTCTGGATCGCCACCGAGATCGCCCCAGGCATCGCCCCTTCGGCGGGCGGGAGACTCAGGAGCTGGAGCCCGGAGCCATCGCTGTCGGCCGCGGTGAGCAGCAGGGTCTCGGGATCACGGGTCTGCACGAAGGCCCGCGCCACGCCGATCGTGTCATCGGCGCGCTTGAGCGCCCGCAGCGCGCCGATCGCGTTGTTGCTGTTCGGCAGGTTGTCGGTGCTCTCGACCTCGATCACTGCCGCGAATGGCTTGCCGGCCTGCGCCGCGCGCCGCTTCAGGACCTCCAGCCCGAGAGCGGTCATCTCGGCGGCGGTGGGTGGATCGGCGCTGTAGTTGGGATCATCGGGGCCATGCTGTCCGAGGCGCTGGCCCCAGATCACTAAGCGGCCGATCTTGTCGGCACCATAGTCGAGGCCCCCCCCAGGCAGCGGATGCTCGGGCTGTCTGAGCAGACCGGCCTCGATCAGCGCCTCCTCGCGGCTGTCGTTGAACAGATCATCGGCGGCGAACAGGCCGAGCAGGCGCGGCGCATAGGCTGGATCAGCGGCGACCTGCGCGGCGACCTGTTCGAGCTCGGCGCGGGTGCGCATGATCACATAGCCGAGCGCGTCCGCCAGCTCAAGCAGGTTGCGCTCGTCATCGCGGGTCGGACCGGCGCCAGTGACGGCATCGGTGTGCGCCGCGCAGGTCAAGGGCAGCACATCGGCCGGCGGCTGCGGGCTCAGCTCGCGGCACAGTGGCGTGCCAATCGGTAGGAAGAAGCGCTCGCCGCCACCGAGGATCACATCGGGAAGCCGATCGCCCCGACCAGCGTTCTCGACGGCATCGGTGCGCGGATCACAATCTCCATCCTCGAAACCCGGACGCCCCTCGAGCAGCTGACGGGTCTGCTCGTTCGGCTCGCCGCGGGTATCGGTCTCGGCCAGGAAGGCACCGGTGCCCGGCTCGCCAGCGATATCGCCATCGTTGATCACGCCAATCGGATGCCCATGGCACCCGGCCTCGCGTAGCAGGCTGCCGGGATAGCCGGACAGGGCCAAGATCGGCCGGCCGCGATCACGGCCATAGGAATCCGGCCCCTGCACCTTGACCCCGAATGCATGGCTGGTCGCCCCGCCGTTCGAGGTCCCGGTCAGTTGATCTGCCATGTGGCCGCGGTAGACGGCCATCTCCGGGAGTTGGTCGTACTCCAGGATGCCATCGGGACCCTTCCAATAGATGCGCGCGGCCTGCCAGTGATTGAGGGCGGTGCCGTCGGGATGGAGGAAGATGACGTTGCCGATCTGCCGCGGTGGATCGCGATCTGAGAGCTGGTGCCCCAGAAGAAGCGCGGCCGCAGCCGTGACCGCGATGATGAAGATGCGGGTGCCGATGGTCTTAGAGCCTGGTGAGCGCATCCGTTGTTTCTCCAATCTGCTGCCTAACCCCTGGATGGCCTGTCAGCTTACCAAGCATTGATGATGCTTCGATGACCTTGAGGCGGTGGTCGCGGGAGCACAGCCGGCCGCCCCATCAGTCGGCGGCGAGCTGATCAGCCCTGACCTCATTCCCTGCCTTGCCTCGAGATCAACGGTAGCCGCTTCAGCTTGAGCTTGAGGGTAGTCGGGAGCGCGGGCGTCATCCGTATCGAAGGCAGATGGAGACGCCGCCACCGAGGATCGAGGCGAAGTCTCCGAAGACCGGCGAAACGCTGCGCAAGCGCGCGACGCTGATCGCGCCACCAACAACGCAGCGAGAACCTAAGCATTGCGCGCATCAGGGACTGATTGAGATCGCATAGCCAGCAGCGTTCAGGTACCGAGAAAAAAGCGCGATCAATCCTGGAGGCAGCTGTCGGCTCCGTCTTGGCAGGGCCGGCCTTCGACGGCTGCGTCCGTGTCCGCCCCTTCCTTATGCGATCTCGACTCAGGGGGCGATCTCGACTCAGGGTGCGATCTCGACTCAGGTCCGCGAGCGGCCAGGTCAGCGGCCGGTGGGTCCGGGTGGATGGTTCGCGACCTCGCTCGGTGTCTGGGAGTGACGAGCTGGGAGCAGCAGCCTCCTCCACAGACCTCCTGTTTGATACCAGTGTTGCTACCCTTGTATTCGTTTGACTCCGCTGCGGGGATCTCCCCTGCTTGTCTACCCAGGGAGACCCCTGATCGGCTTGGTCGACGAGCCATGGATCAACCAATGAAGCGAGATGAGCCTCCAGCTCGTCTGCAGACAGTGTGTCGTGGCGATGGTGGATGACAAGGCTGCCGCAGGCAGGATTCGCGCGGACGGAGCGAATGTCCGCATCGGCCTCAAGCACCGCCGCCAAGCGCTGCGCTAGGGCCGGATCACCGCGAAGCGCGGGGATGGAAACGCGCAGACGTCCTGCGATTCGATGGTGCACCCGCATCTGTCGCGCCTTGGCTGGGCGTCCAGGTTGGTTGCCGGGCTGGTTGCCGGGTTGGTTTACGGGCTGGTTCGCTGCCGGCTGCAGGGTATGGACCACCCCTGCGCTGAACGTCGAGCCCAACGCTTGCAGGGAGGGAAGCCTCGGCGCCCGAGACGGTGAGAGGGCATCGAACATGACGGCACTGCTATGAGCAAAGCTGAGAAAGAAGCATCGATCGCATTCTAAGCGAATACGAACACTTCTCACATGCAAAAAATTTGCGCATGGACGCCCGACCCTGTCGAGCGAACGAGCAGAACATCCGCGAGGGGTCACGCGAGCTGATTAGCGTCCATCTGAACAAGCCGCGGCAGCACATGCAAGCGGGATCTGACTCGGCTAGACGCGTTGGAGTGCGCTGCTCCGGCAGCTAGTCAGGCAGCGAGTCAGGCAGCTAGAGGAAGGATCAAGGACCAGGGTACATGCCACAGGGTTGAACCAAGACGTTTTCAGAGCGATTGCGTGCCAATACTGGCGTACAACTCCTGGGCCGTATAGCACTGCGCCGCTCCGCGGCCTCTCTGGGCCTGCGGAACGGCGCTAGCTTCAATCAACAGACGCCTCAGCTCAGCACCGAGAGCGTCTCAGATTGGGGGACTCAGCCGGCGAGGAAGTTGTACTTCGCGCTGCCGAGGACGACCGAATGAACGGCCAAGGCGATCAGCAGGACAACGAACAGGATCGGCATCAGCCAAATGCCCGGATGGCAGACGGTCCAGATCTTCCAATCATCTTCAGGGTTGCGTGGACGCGGAATTTGTTGGTCAGCCATTGTTTAATCCTCTGTGTTGAATGATGTTGAGGTCGACGAGGTTACCGAGGTTGCTCAGAACCAAGGCTTCCAAGCAAGGACTAGCAGGTGGGCGACAGCTGCGATGCCCACGAACGTGGTGTAGGTGATCTTGAACTGCTCGTGGAACTCTTTCGCTTGATCAGGGGGTAGACCCATCATCGGAATGACCTCTGTCAGATTGCCAGGTAACGCCGCACGATCATTCGGCGGCCGATAGCGACTGGACCCTGCGGTTCAGTGCGCAATGCCTCTTACTGTGCCGCTGGCGCTGCAGCTGGAGCCTCGGCAGGCGCCGCAGCTGGTGCTTCCGCCGGAGCCTCGACAGCTGCCGGCTCGACGGTGACCGTGACGGTCTCGACTGCTGCCACCGGCGCCTCATCCACCTCAGCCAGGAAGTTGTACTTGCTGCCGTCCGCGAGCACGAACGAGTGAACGGCTAGGGCGATGAGCAGGACAACGACCATGATCGGGATCAGCCAGACCGCCGGATGCACGACGGTCCAAAGCAGATAGTCCCGCTCGCTTGGCTTGTACTTCATTACGTTCTGGAACATGACTCAGATCTCGCGCGTTGTCAGAACCAAGGTTTCCAGGCCAGCACCAACAGATGGGCAACGGCGGCGATGCCCACGAACGCGGTGTAGGTGACCTTGAACTGTTCGTGGAACTCTTTCGCTTGCTCCGGGCTCAGGCCGGAAAGGCTCTTCGTGTCTGCCATTGATTCGCCCTCCATTCAGGGTCTTTGGGGCTATGCCGCGTCTCGGCGGCGGATGGTCGCGGCTCTCGATGCCACGACCCGTGATCATTGTCGGGTCAGCCGTCAGGAAGCAGCCTGGCCGAACGGAGCCACCTAATCTCCGACCCGACATGCGTCAGTTTAGCTAGACATACTCGGATGTCAAGATAGATTTACAGGTATTTTTACTTAATCTTGGCCAGCGGACCGCAGGCGCTAACTCATGCTGGCTGGTCAGGCACCTGGAGCCTCAGCTCGAGCCCTCTTGTGATTGATACCGACGGCGATCTGTTTTATTAGACTGCCTGCGGATGGGGTACCACCCATCCCAATGCGTCGCCCGCCAGGATTGAGCCAACCTCTATGCCAAGGTCTAGCCCAGTGTCCAACCAAGATCAAAGCGTCCCTGGAATCCGAAAGTGTCCAACCGGCGTCCGTGGTCTCGATGAGATCACCGACGGTGGCTTACCTCAGGGCCGACCGACACTGGTCGCAGGCGCCGCGGGCTGCGGCAAGACCCTGCTGGCGATGGAGTTCATCGTGCGCGGCGCCCGCGATTTCGATGAGCCTGGCGTCTTCATGGCCTTTGAGGAGAGCGAGCGCGAACTGATCGCAAACGTCGACTCGCTGGGTTTCGCGCTCGACGCGCTGGTCGAGCAGCAGCGCGTCGCACTCGACAGCGTGCAGATCGAGCGCAATGAGATCGAGGAGACCGGCGACTATGATCTGGAGGGGATCTTCGTCCGCCTGAGTAGCGCGATCGCCGAGGTCGGCGCGAAGCGGGTCGCCATCGACGGCCTCGACGCCCTCTTTGCGGCCCTGCCCAGTGAGGCCATCGTGCGCGGCGAGCTGCGACGTCTGTTTCGCTGGCTCAAGGCGCGCGACCTGACTGCGATCATCACTGGCGAGCGCGGGGAGAGGTCGCTGACGCGACACGGACTG
>NZ_JBUDPI010000163.1:0-7803 GCF_054919635.1 Halochromatium sp.
TGGGTGACCCTGCGTCCGCTCTGGACCTGTCGCCTGCAGTGGATCAATCGTCTGCAGTTGATCTGTCACAGGAGGCGCTGCGTGACGAGATTCGAAGTCGAGCGCTGAAGCTGCTGACCACGCGGGAGCATAGCCGACTGGAGCTCTCGCGCAAGCTGACGCAGCGCGGTTATCCGACCGCGGAGGTTGATGCCGTCGTTGACGCGCTGGTCAGCGATGACCTGCTGAGCGAAGAGCGTCTCGTTTCGGCGTACGTTCGAGAGCGACTTGATAAGGGGTTTGGTCCCCTGCGAATTCGTTACGAGCTGAGGGAAAAAGGGGTTTCAGACGACAGGATCGAGCCTCACCTCGAACTCGGCGATGAAGCCTTGAGCGAGTGTCTGCGCCACGCGTATCACAAACGGTTTGGTGACGAGGGGTTTAGTGACCGTCGTGAGCAGGCCAGACGCTCCCGTTTCCTTGAGTATCGTGGCTTCCCTCATCGTTTGATCGCCCGCTTCCTGGATTCCAGTCGGGATTCCGATCGGGCCGATGATTGATCCGTGGTTTACGGAGTTGGTGTCCCTGTTGAAGAGCCCATTATGAAGAGCAGTGCCGAGCTACGTCAGGCCTTTTTCGATTTCTTCGCTGAGCATGATCACACGCTGGTCGAAAGCAGTCCGCTCGTGCCCGGCAACGATCCGACGCTGCTGTTTACCAACGCTGGCATGGTGCAGTTTAAGGATGTTTTTCTCGGTCGCGAAAAGCGTTCCTATCACCGGGCTGCGAGCTCTCAGCGCTGCGTGCGCGCAGGCGGCAAGCACAATGATCTCGAGAACGTTGGCTACACGGCCCGACATCACACCTTCTTCGAGATGCTCGGCAACTTCAGCTTTGGCGACTACTTCAAGCGTGAGGCGATCGGCTTTGCCTGGCAGTTCCTGACCCAGACCCTACAGATGCCGGCGGAGCGCCTCTGGATCACCGTCTACACCGGCGACGACGAGGCAGCGCGTATCTGGCTTGAGGAGATCGGCGTTGACCCGGCACGCTTCTCGCGATGTGGCGAGAAGGACAACTTTTGGTCCATGGGCGAGACCGGCCCCTGCGGACCCTGTTCTGAGATCTTCTACGATCATGGTCCTGAGATCCCTGGTGGGCCACCGGGCTCGCCGGATGAGGACGGCGATCGCTATGTCGAGATCTGGAACCTGGTCTTTATGCAATTCGATCGTGATGGCAATGGCGAGCTCCACCCGTTGCCACGACCGTCGGTCGATACCGGCATGGGCCTTGAGCGTCTGGCGGCGGTCATGCAGGGGGTGCACAGCAACTATGAGATTGATCTGTTCCAGGCGTTGATTCGCGCCGCCGCTGAGGTGACTGGTTGCGAGGACCTCAACAATAAGTCACTGCGCGTCATTGCCGACCACATCCGCTCGGCAGCCTTCCTGATCATCGATGGGGTCATGCCAGGGAATGAGGGACGTGGCTATGTGCAGCGGCGCATCGTTCGGCGCGCGATCCGCCACGGCTATCAGCTGGGGCAGACCTCAACATTCTTTTGGCGATTGGTTGAGCCGCTCGCCGAGCAGATGGGTGATGCCTATCCCGAGCTGCGCGAGAAGCGGGATCATGTTGAGCGGGTGCTACGGGCTGAAGAAGAACGTTTCGCCGATACCTTGGATCAAGGGCTACGGATCTTCGATGAGATCGTCGCTCAGCTTCCGGGCACGGAGATTCCAGGAGAGGCCGTCTTCCGCTTGTACGACACCTTTGGTTTTCCGGCCGATCTGACCGCGGACATTGCTCGTGAGCGTGGCCTGACGCTCGACTTGTTGGGATTCGAGCAGGCCATGGCGACGCAGAAGGAGCGCGCTCGGGCAGCGAGCCATTTTGGCGCGGATGCGGTGATCGAGCTCGACATCGACGGCGAGACCGACTTCAGCGGTTACGAAGGTGTGATCGATCAGGCAACCTTGATCGGCTGCTATCTGGACGGCGAGCCGCAGGATCACATCAAGGCCGGGCAAGCAGGACTGCTGGTGCTCGACGTGACGCCCTTCTATGCGGAGGCGGGCGGACAGGTCGGCGATCGCGGGACTTTGACCACCGAGACGGCGCGCTTCGAGGTTCAGGATACCCGAAAGCAGGGTGGGGTCATCTGTCACATGGGTCGCCTGCTTGAGGGCGAGATGGCGATTGGTGATCGCGTCGATGCCCGGGTGGAGCCAGCGCGCCGGCGTGCGATTGCGCTGCATCACTCGTCGACGCATCTGCTGCATGCCGCATTGCGCCGGGTGTTAGGGGATCACGTCCAGCAGCGCGGCTCCTTGGTGGGGCCCGAGCGGTTGCGTTTTGACTTCACCCACTTCGAGCCGGTCACGCGCGAGCAGTTGCGGGAGATCGAGCGCCTCGTCAACCAAGAGGTGCGCGAGAATCACACGGTTGAGACTCGGATCATGCAGCTTGAGGATGCGAAGGCCTCCGGTGCCATGGCATTGTTCGGCGAGAAGTATGACGAGCAAGTGCGAGTGCTGCGGATGGGGGATTTTTCCACCGAGCTCTGCGGCGGCACCCACGTGCGCGCGGTCGGCGATATCGGCCTGTTCAAGATCGTCTCAGAGTCTGGCATCAGCGCCGGCGTGCGTCGGATCGAGGCCGTTGCCGGCGATGTTGCGCTGAGCTGGGTCGAAGACGAGGAAGAGCGTCTTGCGCGGATTGCCGCCCTTGTGAAAGGCGCAACGAACGATGCCGACGATAAGGTTGCCGCGTTGGTTGAGCGCTCGCGCCGGTTGGAAAAGGAGCTTGAGCAGCTCAAGGCTAAGCTCGCCAGCGCGGCCGGTAGTGAGCTAACGGAGGCGGCGATCGAGGTCGATGGGGTCAAGGTCTTGGCTGCTCGTCTGGAAGGCGTTGATGCGAAGTCGCTGCGTGATACGCTCGATCAGCTGAAGAACAAGCTTGGCTCGGGGGTCGTGCTCTTGGCGACCGAAAGTGACGGTAAGGTCAACCTGATTGCAGGCGTGACCAAGGATCTGGTCGGTCGCTTTAGGGCTGGCGATCTGGTCAAAGCGGCAGCCGAGAAGGTCGGCGGTCGTGGTGGTGGTCGGCCTGACATGGCGCAAGCGGGCGGTAATGATCCGGCTGGCATACCTGCGGCGCTGGACTTGGTGGGCGATTGGGTGAAAGAACGTGCATCCGCAGCATAGGCAGAGGGTAGGGGCTGATTTGAGGACGCGAGTGAGCCGATGTCGTTGATTGTGCAAAAATATGGTGGCACCTCGGTTGGCTCCGTAGAGCGTATACAGGCGGTTGCCGAGCGTGTGAAGCGCACACGTGATCAGGGCCATCAAGTGGTCGTTGTGGTCTCGGCGATGTCGGGCGAGACCGATCGATTGATCGGCTTAGCACGCGCGATACAACCGCTGCCTGTCCCGCGCGAGCTGGACGTGCTGATTGCCACCGGCGAGCAGGTCACCATCGCACTGCTCGCGATGGCGTTGGAGGCGGCGGGCTGTCCGGCGCGCTCCTACACCGGCTCGCAGGTCCAGATTCGCACCGATAGCGCCCACAATAAGGCCCGTATCCGCGATATCGATGGTGCGCGTGTGTGCCGCGATCTCGATGCCGGACGGGTGGTGGTGGTTGCCGGTTTTCAGGGGATCGATCGCGAGGGCAATATCACCACCCTGGGCCGCGGCGGCTCTGATACCTCCGCGGTGGCAATGGCGGCTGCGCTCAAGGCCGACGAATGCCAGATCTATACGGATGTCGACGGCGTCTATACCACCGATCCACGCATCGAGCCGCGAGCGCGCAAGCTTGAGCGCATCACCTTCGAGGAGATGCTGGAGATGGCCAGTTTGGGCTCGAAGGTGCTGCAAATACGCGCCGTCGAATTTGCCGGGAAATACCAGGTGCCCCTGCGTGTGCTCTCGAGCTTTCGTGATGGAGAAGGCACACTGATTAGCTTCGAGGAGGAGAACGTGGAAGACGCCAAGATCGCCGGGATCGCCTTCGCGAAGGATGAAGCGAAGCTGACCGTGTTAGGGGTCCCGGACCAGCCGGGTATTGCGCACAAGATTCTCGGCCCAATCTCCGAGGCCAATGTCGAAGTCGACATGATCGTGCAAAATGTAGGCTCCGATGGGGCCACCACCGACTTCACCTTTACGGTCAATCGCAACGACTATGTGACTGCATTGGGTGTGCTGAAAGCGACAGCGGAGCTGCTCTCGGCACGCGAGGTGACTGGCGATCAGAAAATCGTTAAGCTCAGCTTGGTGGGCGTCGGGATGCGATCGCACGCCGGTATCGCCAGTCGGATGTTTGAGGCCTTGGCTCGTGAAGGTATCAACATCCGAATGATCTCGACCTCTGAGATCAAGATCTCAGTGGTGATCGATGAGAAGTACCTGGAGCTGGGTGTTCGGGCTTTGCATGATGCTTTTGGGCTCGCCGACGGTGACGGTGTTGTCTCGTGATGACGTTGACATCGAATACCCTTATTGTAACAATTGATGCATCGCACCAATGGCTGTTGGTACACTCTAAGGGTACAGAGCCTGCGCCAATCCACGACACGATGGATGGCTGTAAGGCATCGGCAACAAGGCTGCGAGACCTGAGATGCTGAGGAGACCGCGGCTCGACTTATTGAAAGGACATAAAGGATAGATCGCTATGTTGATACTGACCCGCCGCGTTGGCGAAACCCTGATGATCGGCGACGAAGTCACCGTAACCGTTCTTGGGGTGAAAGGAAACCAGGTTCGCATTGGTGTTAATGCTCCGCGCGAAGTAGCGGTGCATCGCGAAGAGATTTATGAGCGCATCAAGCGCGAGCAAGCGCAAGGGATCTCAGAGCAGCATATCGCCGAGGACCGAGGACTCGACGATTAAGGCAGTCAAGCGCAGGGCGTCGCCTTAGGGTGCGCCATGCGCCACCGGCCTCTGCGTTGCTCTTGACCTATGTTCAGCACAAGGGCAATCGATCGCCTATCGATGAAAAAGCCTATCCCTGCGTTAGGCCCCGCGTTAGGCTAGGTCCAGCTTCGCTAGCCCGTCACTGGGACAGCGAAAGACCCCAAAATTCTGCTATAATTTTCCGCCTACGGAGAGATGGCCGAGTGGCTGAAGGCGCTCCCCTGCTAAGGGAGTATGGGTTAATAGCTCATCGAGGGTTCGAATCCCTCTCTCTCCGCCACTATCCCAACAGCATCTTTTTCAGGATGCTGACGCCACTCAGCAGCCTGCGCTATCTTCGGCTGTTGGTGCATCTAATCCCCGAGACCCCATCTGTCGTCAATCAGCATACGGTTGCTGAAAGCAAACAGTTGCACAGTTGCCGCCACGCCAAACCTTCTCCAAGCGCGAAGGCCTGAGGCGCCTTGCGCGGGTCGGTGTCTACGCGATGCCGGAGCCACTCGATAAGCGACAAAGGGCTATCCCGGCGGGTGAGCGGTCTTACCAACAGCGTTCGACGCTCGCCGCAGCTCCCAACACACCACGGTTGCCGGTATTGTCTAGGGTTAGAGCACCACACTGATCCGCTTCTTGTGCGCCGTTACTATTTGGTGTAGCCCTGAGGGTGAAGGTTGTCGCCGTCGCCGACGGATTCAACGCAATCGCGTGGTACTTAGTATCTCCTTCCTTAGGGGCA
This sequence comes from Halochromatium sp., assembly GCF_054919635.1. Taxonomy (NCBI): domain Bacteria; kingdom Pseudomonadati; phylum Pseudomonadota; class Gammaproteobacteria; order Chromatiales; family Chromatiaceae; genus Halochromatium; species Halochromatium sp. Next base: position 5,642 of record NZ_JBUDPI010000163.1, read on the forward strand.
GCACGTAATGTGCTAGGTAGCACCACCGAATTACCTTCGCGATCCTGATCGTAGCGATCATTCTCTGTATAGAACTGCTCCATCCACTGAGCGGCTTCCATTAAGACAGCCTTTGCGTCGGCGCGCCTTGCCTTAATCACAGTATCCTTATACGAAGGATAGGCAATGCTGACCAGGATGCCAAGTGTCGCAACCGTGATCATCAGCTCGATCAAGGTAAAGCCCTGTTGCCGATTGCTACGCACAGCAGGTCCCTACCGGATCTGTCGCCATGATTGACGACCAGCGGCTGCATCACCGGCCTCGAAGATTCGCATCAGCCCTTCGGTTGACCCCGCGGTGTACTCGTATTCGACTGGTCCTGCAGAGATAACGGCTGGTGAATTGATGATTCCAACCTTCGAACCGATACCAGAGGCCTGAGCTGTGGTGTCAAAGTCACCATCGCCGTCAATATCCAATTCCGTCTGATCAAGAAAGTCGTCTTCATCGATATTGCCGTCATCATTAACATCAAAAACCGATATCTGCCACTGCGAACCAGTTAACATGTCTAACTCGGTAATCCAGCTCGTGCCACCGGCCTCACAGGGCTCGACTGAGGGGATAAGCGAGGTGAATACGGCTCGCCCATGGCGAATCAGGGGTGAGCTGACGATGCGTTCTCCCTCAGTCCCCCATGCCGGTGAAATCAGATGCATATACCAGCCTTTGCTCGCCTCCCAGTCCACAGGATAGTCTGAGGTGTGCGCCAGTTATTGCTATCTCCTGATTATTCACGAACCTCAGCCAATTCTCTGGCGCTAGTCTAGACTTCAAAGAGGGCAACCAGGCGGAGATCAGCGATGGCACAGAACAAGATTCAGTTTCAGAAGGGCCTGAGTCTACAGCAGTTTCTCGCGGACTATGGGACTGAGGAACAGTGCCAGCGGGTCCTTGAGGGCGCACGCTGGCCACAGGGGTTCGTCTGCCCGAGCTGCGGCCATCAACACGAACCGGTGCGCTTGCGCACCCGAGCGCTCTTGCAGTGCCGCCACTGCCGTCATCAGACCTCGCTGACAGCCGGGACCATCTTTGCTTCGACCAAGCTGGCGCTGACCACCTGGTGGCTGGCGATGTTCCTGGTGACGCAACAGAAAAGCGGCATCTCAGCCCTGGAGCTCAAGCGCCATCTTGGCATCTCCTACCTCACCGCCTGGCGTGTGAAGCACAAGTTGCCGCAGGTGATGAAAGAGCGCGACGACCAGACTCCGCTCAGCGGCGTCATCGACGTCGATGATGTGTACTGTGGCGGGGAAGCTCACGCGAGCAAACCGGGCCGCGGCTCACCGAACAAGACCCCGTTCATCGCTGCGTTGTCCCGCAACGATGACGATCACCCGATCGGGCTGCGTCTCGGCAAGGTCAAAGGCTTTCGCAAGGCGGAGGCCGAGCGCTTCGCCAAGCGCCACTTCGATCCCAACGCCATCGTCGTCACCGACGGTCTTGCCTGCTTTCGTGGCATCGCGAGCGCCGGCTTCGAGCATCAACCCGTGGTCACCGGCGGCGGCTACCGCAGCATGGCGATCCCCGAGTTCCAGTGGCTCAACACGGTCATCGGCAACGTCAAAAACAGCCTGCACGGGTTTTATCATCCGGCCAGCGGCAAACATCTGCCGCGTTACCTCGGGGAGTTCTGCTATCGCTTTAACCGCCGCTTCGATCTCGTAGCCATGCTGCCGCGCCTGGGCTGCGGCGCGTACGCCACCGATGCCGCATCGGCTCCTAGTATTGGCTGAGCCTAGTTAATAATCAGGATCGACGATGGCGCTGGCATCCGGATAAACCGCATCGACTTGGCCGTCCTGGGTCGTATCAATTCCATAATGGATCTGCAAGTCCTCGACCTCTTCCACGAGCTCATAGGCTTGAGGGGCCGAGGTCCCCGGCTCAAGGGCGATACGAAACAGTGATCGACCATGGTCGCCATGGCTGACATAGTAAGCGATCGGGGTGAAATCGAGCAGGATGGAATCCGGGTCGTAATCCTGGTCTGTATTGTCGGAAATGGTCTGCGCAAACGTGTCGATGTAAGTCAGCTGAAAAACTGAGATGCGCTTTGCATTACCTGCAACCAGAATGCTTCCAGTACTTAGCTGGTGAAGGTTGTCGAGTGTAAAGGT
>NZ_JBUDPI010000164.1:0-7775 GCF_054919635.1 Halochromatium sp.
ATGCTCCCGGCGACGCTCCTCGAAGGCAACCGAAAATCCTGCGCAATTCGGTATGAGCTTTTCCGGCAATCGCCTTAGGCGGTGACCGTCCGCGGCCCTTCGGCAGAGCCGAGGATGAGCAGGTCGGCGGGCCTGATCGCAAAGATACCGACGGTGACGACGCCGGCAAGATTGTTGATCTGCTGCTCCAGCGCCATTGGCTCCATGATCTGCAAGCCGTGGACGTCCAGGATCAGGTTTCCATTATCGGTGGTGAAGCCCTCGCGCCAGACCGGGTTGCCGCCGAGCTTGACCAGCTCGCGGGCGACATAGCTGCGGGCCATCGGGATGACCTCGACCGGCAGCGGGAAACCGCCGAGCACCGGCACTAGCTTGCTCTCATCGGCGATGCAGACGAACCGCTCGCTGGCGGCAGCGACGATCTTCTCGCGCGTCAGCGCGCCGCCGCCGCCCTTGATCAGCTGCAAGGCCTTGTTCGACTCATCCGCGCCGTCGACGTAGAGTGACAGGCCGCCGGTGGCGTTGAGGTCGAGCACCGGGATGCCATGTGCCTGCAGTCGTTGGCTCGAGACCTCGGAGCTGGAGACGGCGCCATCGATTCGGCCCTTGATGGTGGCGAGGAAATCGATGAAATGATTGACGGTCGAGCCGGTGCCAACGCCGATCACGCCACCTTCGACATGGCTCAGTGCGGCCTCTGCTGCCTGTTTTTTCAATTCGTCCTGGCTCTGTGCGGGGTCCATGGCCGATCCTCAACAGCGATGTAGTGATGAATGGAGTCAGCGCCTGCATGATGGTTGAATCTGCAGCGCCGGCAGCGGTCTGCTACTTAAGCCGGCAGTATATCAAAGGCCTTTCGGTCCCATCTGTCGTATCCTGCGACCTTTTGCCGCCGCGCGGCGCTCCTGTCTGTCTAACCGTCATGCTGCACGCCTACATCGAGCGCATTCTCAAGGCTCGCGTCTACGATATCGCCATCGAGTCCCCGCTGACCCTGGCCAAGAGCCTCTCGCGGCGCCTCGGCAACCAGGTCTTGCTCAAGCGCGAGGATCTGCAGCCGGTGTTTTCGTTCAAGCTCCGCGGTGCCTACAACAAGCTGCGGCATCTGCCAGCTGCTGCGCTGGAGCAAGGCGTGATTGCGGCATCCGCCGGCAATCACGCGCAGGGTGTCTCGATGGGCGCCTCGCACCTGGGGATTCAAGCAGTGATCGTGATGCCCAAGACCACGCCGGGGATCAAGGTGGACGCGGTCAGGAATTGGGGCGCGAAGGCGGTGCTGCATGGAGATTCATTCGATGAGGCCTATGCGCACGCGATGGAGCTGGCCGCTGAGCGCGGCTTGACCTTCTTGCACCCCTTCGATGATCCGGACGTGATTGCCGGGCAGGGCACCATCGGTATGGAGATCCTGCGCCAGCAGCCGGACCCACCGCACGCGATCTTCGTGCCGGTCGGGGGCGGTGGCTTGATCGCTGGGGTTGCGGCCTACGTGAAGTCGATCTACCCCGAGGTCAGGATCATCGGCGTCGAGCCCGAGGATGCGCCGACCTTGCATGCGGCGCTCGCTGCCGATGAGCGTGTGGTGCTGCCAGAGGTTGGGTTGTTCGCCGATGGGGTGGCGGTGAGACAGATTGGGGAGGAGACCTTTCGGATCGCCCGCGAGACCGTCGATGAGGTCGTGTTGGTCGGCACTGATGCCATCTGTGCCGCGATCAAGGACATCTATGACGATACCCGCGGTATCGCCGAGCCTGCTGGGGCACTCGCGATTGCCGGGCTCAAGCAGTACGTCGAGCGCAGCGGCGTGCGGGAGACGACGCTGGTGGCGATCGAGAGCGGTGCCAATATCAACTTCGATCGCTTGCGTCATGTCGCCGAGCGCGCCGAGCTCGGTGAGCGTCGCGAGGCCCTCTTTGCGGTCGCGATCCCGGAGCGCCCGGGCAGCTTCCATGCGTTTTGCAAGGCGATCGGCAAGCGCCAGATCACCGAGTTCAACTACCGTTATGCGGACCAGCAACAGGCAGTGGTGTTCGTTGGGGTTGAGCTCGGCGGCGGGCTCGCCGAGCGTCACGAGATGATCGAGCGCATCGAGAAGAAAGGTTTCGCCGTCACCGATATGAGCGACAACGAGACGGCGAAGCTCCATATCCGGTTCATGGTGGGTGGGCATGCGCCTGGGGTCAGCGATGAGCGCCTGGTCCGTTTCGAGTTTCCCGAGCGTCCCGGTGCGTTGCTGAACTTCCTGTCCGGGCTCGGTCGGCGCTGGAACATCAGCCTGTTCCATTATCGTAACCATGGCGCCGCCTACGGGCGCGTGCTGATGGGGGTTCAGGTGCCAGACGGCGATCTACCCGCCTTTACCGAGCTGCTGACCAGCTTGGGGTATCCGTTTTGGGATGAGACCGACAACCCGGCCTATCGGTTATTCGCTGGCATCGAGCGCGGCGCCTAAGTCAGATCGCGCGCCGTCAGATTGCGCGCCGTCAGATTGCGCGCCGATAGAGCGCGCGCTCGGTGACCACCGCATCCATGGGGCGGTCCCAGGGCTCGGGCTCGATCGCTTCAACACGCTGACACTCATGAGCGAGGCCGATCAGCCGCGGTCGTTGCCAGTGTCGTCGGTCGCCGAGGAAGGCCAGGCTGCGATCGTAGAAGCCCGCCCCCATGCCAATCCGATGACATTGGGCGTCGAATCCGACCAGTGGCACCAGAATCAGATCCAGGCCCTGCGGGGGCACAATCTGACGGTTTCGCGCAGCGGGCTCGAGGATGTCGAAGCGATTGCGCCTAAGTCGCGACTTGGGGTCGATGCGCACAAACCAGAGCCGGCCCGGGGCGTGCGGGCGCAGCACCGGCAGATACCAACGGCGATGCCCTCGAAGTCGCTCGCGGATGGGCGATGGATCGAGCTCACCCGAAACGGGAAGATAGAGCGCGATGCGCCTTGCCGAGTGTGTCAGGCCGCTGCTGAGGAGCCGCTGACAGACGGCCTCCGCGTGCTCGCGTTGCTCGCGCTGACTCAGGGCGCGGCGCGCGCGGCGCAGGCGTCGTCGAAGCAGGGGGTCGGTCACGATGAGCTGGCGATGGCAAAAGAGAGACACCTCCCACCTGTGCCGGTGCAGTCCTTCGTTCTTGAACCTGTGGGTTCAAGTGGGGACGCTGCATCCAGCTTCAGGCTTTCCGCTCGGGGCGGACATGCACAACGGCCGGATTCTTGGCGTCCCCAGGGTACGAATTAGGCTCAAGAAAATACCCAGGCCGCTGCCGTACACTGCAGGAGATGTCTAAGGCCCAGACTATACCTTATCGTTGGCAGCGTCTAGCCCGGCCGACTCTGGTGCGGGCGAAACCTCGTCGCGGGGCTCGGGGTCAATGGCGTTTGACAAACGTTCCTGAAGAATCTGGAGTCGATCGCGCTGCTGGCTGATCTCGTCGCGCTCTCGCATCAGGTCGTAGATCAGGTTCAGCGCAGCCATGACTGCGATGCGGTCGGCGCCAATGATGCGACCGTTCTGGCGCATCTCGCGCATGCGCTGATCGAGTAGACGGGCCGAATCGATCAGTCCGTGGTGTTCTTCCGGCGAGCATGCGATCCGATACTCCTTGTCGAGGATGCGGATCGTGACGGGCATCGCGCGGCCATCGTCGGATGGGTTCATTACAGTTGCTCCTCCATCGCCTTAAGACGTGCGACCATGGCCTCAAGCCGGCTGCGCGCGAGCTCGGTCTTTTCGATCAGCTCGGCGCGCTCTGCGACCAAGTGCTCTTGACTGGCTCGCAGGGAGGCGTTCTCCTCGCGAAGCTGCTCGCACTTGCGGATCAGCCCGTCGACATGTTGCTCTAGTAGATTGATATCGAAGTCGGCCATGCCGAGCCCCAGCGGAAAAGCTTGTCGAGACTATAGAAGGCGGTCAAGGTTGGGTCAAACCGAGGAATCGATATCATCGAGGCTGCTATCGAACAACATTGTGATGATGCTTGACTCATCAACATCAATCGCTTCAGTCAATGCATTCGGCCTTGAGAATGACCACCAGCCCCATGAGGCTGCTGTCTTGGTCTGATTGGCCCGAACCAACGATCAGGATATGACCATGGTTTCTGCCGCCAGCCCCGATTACGACAGACTGTCGCACTTACTCGCAGGCGCTGAGCTTGCGCCTAGCCCGGCCGAAGCGCAAGGCATACTCTGCGGTCTATTGGCCTTGCATCTGCCGGATGCGTTGGAGCGTTGGCATGCGCAGCTCTTGGCCGACCCCATTGCCGACTCGGACTCAGGACCAAGCGACGGCTCGACTTTGCACTTGGGCGGTGGGTTGGCATCCGATGCCCATGCACCTCAGGCCCCGGTCGATCTGACCTTTCAAGGGCGCGAATCGCCAGTCGAGCATGCCGGCGCCCATCCTTGCTGCGATGATCATGCCCATCATCATGTCATCGGGCACGATCAGGATCATCATCATTCCGAGATCCCTACCGACGGACAGCATCACGCGGATCAAGAGACCGATGCCGCTGAGCGGCGCGCAGCCCTGGAGCAGCTTGCGGCTTGGACGCAAGCCGCGCTTGACCCCACATCAATGGGCTTCGATCTGCTCTTGCCGCCAGACGATTGGCCATTGCACGAGCGTGCGAGCGCGGTCCTGGATTGGGTGCGAGGGCTGCTCTTCGGTCTCACGCTGGGTGGCTTGAGCCACGAGCAGCTGCTCGGACAGGCAGGTGAGGCCTTTGACGACCTCATCGAGCTCACGCGCATGGACCTCGATGCGATTTCCGAGGATGAGGCCGACGAGGAGGCCCTGACCGAGATCGTCGAGTTTCTCCGTGTGGCCGCCATGCTGATCCGCGAAGACCGGGCCAAGGCCTTGATCGATGAGCGCGATCGGCAAGCCAAAGAGATAGGACTGCACTAGACCATGAAAGATGCCCAAACCCACACCCAAGCCCAAACAGGCGCAGCAGGTCCAGCGCCGCTGCCCTACAGCGCGGCCGAGCTCAAGCGGCGCAGACGCGACCTGCTGAAGGCGCTCGGCGATGATGCCGTTTTGTTGCTGCCGGCGGCGCCTGAGGTGATCCGTAATCGCGATGTGCACCATCCCTATCGGCAGTCGAGTGACCTGACCTGGCTGACCGCCTTCCCAGAGCCCGAGGCCGTCGCGGTCCTGGCGCCCAAGCGCAAGGGAGGCGCTTTCGTGTTGTTCTGCCGGCCACATGATCCCGAGCGAGAGATCTGGGATGGCTACCGCTATGGGGTTGAGGGCGCGGTCGAGCACTTCGGCGCCGATGAGGCCTTCCCGATCGGCGAGCTCGACGAGCGAATGCCTGAGATCCTGTCCAACCGGCGCCGAGTGGTCTATCCACTGGGTCTCGATGACAACGTTGATCGACGCGTCATCGGCTGGCTGCGCGCGGTGCGCGGGCTCGCGCGCAAGGGGATCAGCGCGCCGACTGAGCTGGTCAGCTCGGATCAGTATCTGCACGAGCGGCGACTGATCAAGTCGAGATCCGAGCTCAAGCTCATGCGTCGGGCCGCAGCGATCTCTGCCTCAGCCCATCGGCGCCTGATGCAGACCGCGGAGCCTGGATGTGCTGAGCAGCGTCTAGAGGCCAGCTTCCTCTCCGCCTGCGCCGAGCAGGGTGCCCGCTTCCAGGCCTATCCGCCGATCGTCGGCAGCGGCGCCCAGGCGTGCGTGCTGCATTATGTCGAGAATGTGGGTGTCTTGGCCGATGGCGACCTGGTGCTGGTCGATGCCGGCTGCGAGCTTGACGGCTATGCCTCCGATATCACCCGAACCTTCCCGGCCAATGGTCGTTTCACCGATGTCCAGCGTCGGCTCTATGACCTGGTGCTGGCGGCGCAGCTGGCCGCCATCGAGAAGGTGCGCCCGGGCAATCACTGGAATCAGCCTCATAAGGCCGCGCTCAAGGTGCTCACTCAGGGGCTCGTTGACCTCGGTCTGATCAAGCCTGAAGGGGCCGATCTGAAACAGCTGATCAAGGACGAGCGCTACAAGCCGTTCTTCATGCACAAGACGGGTCATTGGCTGGGAATGGACGTGCATGATGTTGGTCAGTACAAGCAAGACGGACGGTGGCGTCGGTTCGAACCGGGCATGGTCCTCACCGTTGAGCCGGGACTGTATATTGCGCCGGATGCTGAGGCACCGGCCGAGTATCGCGGCATCGGCATCCGCATCGAGGACGATGTGCTGGTCACCGAGGGCGATCCCGAGGTGTTATCGGCCGGGGTGCCCAAGGACCCGGAGGCGATCGAGGCGTTGATGGCGTCGGCGCGAAGCGGCTGAGTCGACGAGGAGCACGGATCGCATTGTCAGACCGACCTGCTGAGCGGCAGACTGTGCGTCGCATTCATCCGTGCAGGCCGCGTGAGGCGAGGTCAGGCCGCACCGGGCTGAATCAGGGCGCGAACCGGAGTACCGAGACTTTCCTATGCACGACTATGATCTGGTCATCATCGGCGGCGGCCTGGTGGGCGCGAGCCTCGCCGTGGCACTCGCCGAGACCGGGCTGCGCATCGCCGTGGTGGAGGCGACCGAGCCTAGCGCGGCGACGCACCCGAGCTATGACGAGCGCGTGATCGCGCTCTCGCGCGGGAGTGCGCGCATCTTCCAGGGCATGGGGATCTGGCCGCAGCTCGCGTCCGATGCCGCGCCCATCCTGCAGGTGCATGTCTCCGATCGCGGCCACTGCGGCTTCGCGCATCTCGATGCCGATGACGAAGGCGTGCCGGCGCTGGGCTACGTGGTGCCGGCGCGGGCGATGGGCGCGGCGCTTGGCGCGCGCCTCGAGCTCTTGCGCCCAGGCTGTGTGCAGGGGCTGCAGATCAGCAAAGACCGAGTCAGCCTGGAGGTGGCGGTCACCGGGCAGTCGCGGCTGCTCAGTGCGGCGCTGCTGGTAGCGGCCGATGGTGGGGAGTCCTCGGTGCGCCAGCGCCTTGGGCTCAAGGTGCGCATGCGCGACTACGGCTACGACGCCATCATCGCCACGGTTACGCCGACGCGCATTCCCGCCACGACTCGGCCCGGAACCGCGTTCGAGCGCTTCACCGACAGCGGTCCGTTGGCGCTGCTGCCGATGACCGAGGACCGTTATGGCGTGGTGTGGACGGCGCGACAGGCCGACACGGCTGGCATCCTCGGGCTCTCAGATGATGATTTTATCGAGGCTCTGCAGCGGCGATTCGGCGGTCGGCTTGGCGAGCTGACCCGTCCGAGTCGGCGCATCGCCTATCCATTGCGACTGATGCTTGCCAATCAGCTCAGCCGGGAGCGACTGCTGTTGATCGGCAATGCTGCGCACACGCTACATCCGGTGGCCGGGCAGGGCTTTAACCTCGGCCTGCGCGATGTCGCCGAGCTGGCCGACCTATTGGTCGATGCGCAGCGGACCGCGAAGGACTTGGGCGGGCCGGCGGTGCTCAGGCCCTACCGACAGCGGCGCGCGCCCGATCATGCACTGATTGCGGGCCTCACCGACGGCCTCGCACGGCTCTTTGTCAATCCGTGGGGGCCAGTGCGCCTCGCGCGCAATCTGGGGCTCTTGGGGCTGGACCTCGTGCCACCGGCGCGGCATCACCTGGCGCGTCGCTTCATGGGCGCGATTGGTCGCCAGCCGCGGCTGGCCCGTGGCTTGCGCGCCGAGAGCGCGTTGCCGCCGGCGCCAGTCACCAAGCGGTTACTCGTCACCGAGGCCCCTGATACCGAGGCCCCTGACACCGGGACCCCTGAGCAGGGTCCGACCCATGAGGAGCTGAG
>NZ_JBUDPI010000165.1:0-7740 GCF_054919635.1 Halochromatium sp.
TCGATCGAGCAGCAGCCCACCTCGCACAATCCGCGCTCGACCGTCGGCACCATCACCGAGATCCCTGACTACCTGCGTCTGCTGTTCGCGCGCGTCGGCATCCCGCACTGCCCGACCCATGCCGAGCCGCTCGCGGCGCAGACGGTCAGCCAGATGGTCGACCAGATCCTGACGCTGCCCGAGGGCGAGCGGCTGATGCTGTTAGCGCCCGTCATCGTCGACCGCAAGGGCGATCAACAATCGTTGTTCGCCGAGCTCAATGCCCAAGGCTTCGTCCGCGCCCGTGTCGACGGCCAGCTGTGCGAGCTCGATAGCCCGCCAACGCTCGACGCCAAGCGCAAGCACAGTATCGAGGTAGTCGTCGACCGCTTCCGTATCCGCCCGGATCTGCAGCTGCGCCTAGCAGAGTCGATCGAGACCGCGCTCGCGCTCTCCAAGGGCCTGCTGCGGGTGGCCTGGATGGACCCGGACGCCGACGGCAACGAGCGCCCACCACTCACCTTTTCCGCCAACTATGCCTGCCCGCACTGCGGCTGGAGCCTGGCTGAGCTCGAGCCGCGGCTGTTCTCGTTCAACAACCCGGCCGGCGCCTGCCCCACCTGCGATGGCCTTGGCGTCGAGCAGTTCTTCGATCCGGCCAAGGTCGTGTTGCACCCGGAGCTGAGCCTCGCCGGCGGTGCGATCCGAGGCTGGGATCGACGCAACGGCTACTACTTTCAGATGCTCGCCAGCGTCGCCGAGCATGCCGGCTTCGATCTCGAGGCAGCCTGGTGCGACCTCTCCGAGCAGGCACAGCAAATCGTTCTATTCGGCAGCGGCAAGGAGAAGCTCAAACTGAAGCTCCCGCACGAGCGCAGCAGCGGCAAGCTCAGGACCTTTGAGGGCATCATCCCGAACATGGAGCGCCGCTACCACGAGACCGACTCGGCGACGGTGCGCGAGGAGCTCGCCAAGACCATCTCGGCGCGACCTTGCCCGAGCTGTGCCGGCGGTCGTCTGAATGAGGCCGCCCGGCAGGTGCTGATCGATGGTCGCAACCTGCCGGCCCTCTCCAGCCTGCCCGTCGGCGAATCGCTGCGTTGGTTCGAGACGCTCGAGCTGCGTGGCACCCGCGGCGAGATCGCCACCAAGATCGTCCAGGAGATCCGCCAGCGGCTGCGTTTCCTGGTCGACGTCGGCCTCGATTACCTGACCCTCGCGCGCAGCGCCGAGAGCCTCTCCGGCGGTGAGGCGCAACGCATCCGGCTCGCCAGCCAGATTGGCGCCGGGCTGGTCGGCGTGATGTACATCCTCGACGAGCCCTCAATCGGCCTACATCAGCGCGACAACGCGCGTCTGCTCGGCACCCTGACCCGGCTGCGCGATCTCGGCAACACGGTGATCGTCGTCGAGCATGATGAAGACGCCATCCGCAGTGCCGATCATGTGCTCGACTTAGGTCCCGGCGCCGGTGCCCACGGCGGCGAGATCGTTGCGCAAGGCACCGCGGACGCGATCGCCGCCACGCCCGCCTCGCTGACCGGTCAGTATCTCAGCGGTACCCGCCGCATCGAGATCCCAGCCGAGCGCCGGCCTGGCCGTGGCGATCAGCCGCTGATCATCCGCGGCGCCAGCGGCAACAACCTACGCGGCATCGATGCCGCAATCCCGATCGGCGCCTTCTGCGTGGTCACCGGCGTCTCCGGCTCCGGCAAGTCGACCCTTATCAACGACACCCTCTATCCGCTCGCTGCGCGCCTGCTCAACAATGCCTCGCTGCGCCCTGCGCCGCATGCCGGGATAGAGGGTCTGGAGCAATTCGACAAGGTGGTCGACATCGATCAATCCGCGATCGGCCGCACCCCGCGCTCGAACCCGGCCACCTACACCGGGCTGTTCAACCTGATCCGCGACCTCTTCGCCAATGTGCCTGAGGCGCGCTCACGCGGCTATGGCCCCGGACGCTTCAGCTTCAACGTCAAGGGTGGGCGCTGCGAGGCCTGCAAGGGCGATGGACTGATCCGAGTCGAGATGCACTTCCTGCCCGATGTCTATGTGCAATGCGATGTCTGCCAGGGCCGGCGCTACAATCGCGAGACCCTAGAGGTCCGCTACAAGGGCAAGACCATCGATGAGGTGCTCAACCTCACCGTTGAAGACGCCCTCACCTTCTTCGGCCCGGTCCAGGTGCTCCGTCGCAAGCTCAAGACCTTGGAAGACGTTGGCCTCGGCTACCTGCGCCTAGGCCAGGCCGCGACCACCCTCTCCGGCGGTGAGGCGCAACGCGTCAAGCTCAGCCGCGAATTGTCCAAGCGTGGCACCGGACGCACCCTCTACATCCTCGACGAGCCCACCACCGGACTGCATTTCGAGGACGTCAAGCATCTGTTGCAGGTGCTGCACTGGCTGCGCGATGCCGGCAACACCGTCGTCGTGATCGAGCACAACCTGGATGTGATCAAGACCGCCGACTGGATCATCGATCTCGGCCCCGAGGGTGGTGACAAGGGTGGACAGATCATCGCCACCGGCACCCCGGAGCAGATCGCCGCTTGCGAGAGATCCTATACTGGGCAATTCCTCAAACCGCTGCTGGCACGAGGTTGGTAGCAGCAAACGCCGCACTCAGCGCAATGCTCGAGAGACTCAGGACCATCAACGGATGTCGTTGAAATACCAACCGGAACGCTATGATGACCATCTCTGTCTCCGGGTACCGGTCACACTTTGGCTCTGCCTGGTCTTCCTGGTTCGCCATCTGCTCCTGCTCGGCATCACCTTCCTGCCGACGACTGGCGAGGAGATCACCGTCCTGCGCGAGTTGATCCGGCCCGAGTACCTACTCGCTGATCTGCTCGCGCTGCCGGTGCTCTTGGTTGGCGTTCGCCGCCGTCCCCGGTCACCGCGGTGGATGCCGCAGCTTTGGCGCATCGGTCGCGGCCTGCTCCTGGCCTCGGCAGCGCTCTATCTGTTGCTCTTCGGTGCTCATCTGATCGCCTCAACGCGACCGCTCACCACGACCCTGAACGAGGCCACCCTGATCACAGGACTGCTCAACCTGGCGATAATCGCCTACTTGATCCGCAGCCCCCTCCTTCGCGACCTGTTCGCACAGTGGCCCACGGAGCCATCTCCTGACTCGCCATAGGCTATTTTCAAACCCGCGCCTGACCTTTGCCTGCAGAACAGCTTCAGAAGAAGACATTGATGCCGGTGACCAACACATTCCGGTTGGCCCAGTCATCGCCGGCCCGGAAGCGATTCCAACGATAGCCCAGCTTGAGCTTGACGCCTTTCGCCGGACGCCAAGCCAGCCCTCCGCCAAGCCAGTTGGCCTCGATCCAGTCGTTTCGGGTGCTGTAGAAGACCTCTTCCTCGAGGTAGGGCTTGAGACGCAATGGGGTCAGCTCCCAGGGCGCCTCGAGCGTGATCTCGTTGCGCAGGCGCACATCGTCGCTGCGCCAGTCGAAGTATCGAGCCTCGATACGCGCCCGGTTGGTGAAGCGGAAGCCGCTCACACGCGTGGCCAAGTAGCCCTCAAGATAGCCGCGGTTCTCCGGCTGCCAGTCGTCGGTGAAGCGAAACCAGGCGCGGCGGTAGCCCAGGCGAAGACTGAAGCTTGGGGTCAGCTGATAGCCAATCCCGAGCCCGGTATAGGCCAAGAAGGTATCGTCGAAGTTGTTGCGCGAGGCCAGATTCGAGCGTGAGATCAAGAACCAGTCGTCGTTGATCGGGGCCTTCAGCAGCAGGTTGTAGCTCCCTCCGGCATCCTGATCAGCCATCAGTGGCTGGGTCCCCGAGAGCAGCGCGAACAGAGCGACAAGCACGCCAGGCCAGCATCGAATCCAGCCCCTGACCGGCCCAAGGGTGATTGGCCAGGCCGGTGGAACAGAATCGACGCTCAGCGAAGGAACAGGATTAGGACCTGACGAGCTCATAAGGGGGTCGAGTCTATCTGGAGAGCCCGATCTGTACTAGGTCTCTTCTAGGGCACTAGGCCCCGCCGAAACCCTACTCTTCGTGAGACAATCCCCGCCCCCTGAGTCACCGGAACCCACAAGCATGCCGCAATCCCCCTTTGATCTGGCCGACGACAGCGCCTATCAGCGTTGGCGTGAGCGCAAGCTCAATGACGCACCGACCCGGCTCGAGGAGCTGGTCGTCGAGATCGACGACCCACGCCAGCTCACCGAGGCCGAGCATCAAGCCATCCTGGAGCGCTGCCGAGGCGCGAACATGGCGATCTATGTCGGCAAGACCGGCGACGATCCGGACAAGGGCATTCCTACCCAGCTCGGCGCCGCCTTTGGCCTGCAGCGACTCGATCATAACCGCGGCGCCGATGATGACGCCATCACCTCGCTGACCGTGCAGACCGACGCCCGGCACCGCGACTACATCCCCTACTCAAACCGTCCGATCGCCTGGCACACCGACGGCTACTACAACGAACCCGAGCAGCGTATCGACAGTCTGCTCCTGCACTGCGTCCACCCCGCAGAGCAAGGCGGCGCCAACGATCTGCTCGATCATGAGATCGCCTACATCCTGCTGCGCGATCAATCACCCGAAGCGATCCGCGCGCTCATGCACCCTGAATGCATGACCATCCCGGCGAGCTATGTCGATGGCGAGCAGGTCCGCCCCGACCGCTCAGGGCCGGTCTTTTCGGTCCGCGCCGATGGCCAACTGCACATGCGCTACACCAACCGAGCGCGCAACATCGTCTGGCGCGATGATCCCCTGACTCGCGAGGCCATCGCTCGACTGAAAGCCCTCCTGGAGCAACCAACGGCCTGGCACCTGCAGGGCCGGCTGGAAGCCAGCTGGGGCCTGATCAGCAACAATGTGCTGCACACGCGCACTGGCTTCAGCGATGGCACCGTGCCCCGGCTGCTCTATCGCGCGCGTTTCTATGATCGCATTCAGGGCACCTAAACCGGCTGTCGCAACGGGCGATTGACCGCTCGCCGGCCGGCGCACAGCGCTTGCCCAGCGTGCAAATGGCCGAGGGATTGGAGTCGCGGTCATTCACCGGAGCCGGAAGCAGCAGCCATCTACCTGAGCCGGAAGCGGCAGCCATCTACCTGAGCCGGAAGCGGCAGCCATCTAGCCGCGCCGACTGCGGCGTCGATCGAGCCGAGCGACGAGCTCACCAATGATGCGTGTGTAGAGCTGCTCACCCAGCACCAGATCCTCGACATCCGCATCAAGGCTCGGATTATCGTTGACCTCGATCACCACCGGGCCGCTCGGCGTCTCCTTGAGATCGACCCCATAGAGCCCGTCGCCGATCAGGTCCGCGGCCTTCAGCGCGGTTCTCAGCACCAGCGCCGGCACCATCTCGACCGGCAAGGTCTCGAACCCGCCCTGCTCGTGGCGGCCATCGCTCTCATGCTTGACGATCTGCCAGTGGTCGCGACTCATCAAGTACTTGCAGGCATAGAGCGGCTGGCGTCCGAGCACGCCGATGCGCCAGTCGAACGGGGTATAGAGGTACTCCTGAGCCAGGATCAGGTCCGATTGCTTGAACAGCCGGGTCGCGATTCGGGTCAGCCCCGCACGCTCCTCGGCCCGGAACACCCCACGGGAGAAGGAGCCTTCCGGGATCTTGAGCACGACCGGATAGCCGATCTGCGCCTCCGCCTCGAGCAGGGTCTCCTTGCGTAGCACCAGGGTCTTGGGACGCGGGATACGATGCGCGGCGAGCAGCTCAGCCAGGTAGACCTTGTTGGTGCAGCGCAGGATCGAATCGGGGTCATCGATGACCACCATCCCCTCACTGTCGGCCTTCTTGGCAAAATGGAAGGTGTGATGACCGATGCGCGTGGTCTCGCGGATGAACAGGGCGTCGTATTCGGCCAGTCGACTATAGTCCTTGCGCTGGATCAGCTCGACATTGACCCCTAGCGTCTTGCCGGCCTTGATCAGACGCTGCAGGGCCTTGCTATCGGACGGCGGCAACTCCTCGTTGGGATCGTAAAGCACGGCCAGATCGTAGCGATACGAGAGCCGCGCCCGCGGCTGGCGCCAGCGTCGCGAGAGATAGCCCTCGAGCGCGGTAAACAAAGGCGCTTCGCCCTCAGCGGGTACCGCCGCCAACGGCAGCGCCTTGACGGCACCGATGCGCCAACTGCCCTGATGGCGGAATTCGACGCGCAGGATCGGACAGCGGAAGGTCTCGAAGATCTCGCGCGCGAGCGGCTGCAGCTCCTTGACGTCGCACTGACCGAAGCAGATGGTCAGCTCATAGGCGGTTGGTGCCAGCGCCGAGGCCTTGCGTCGGCCGAGCAGCCGCGGCACCAGCGCATCCAGCTCCTCGGTGGCGAGGCTGTAGAGCGCGCGACTGGAGAGCTCCTGGATGGTGCGCACGGTCGGGATGACCTTATGCCCACGCGCCTCGGCCAGCAGCGAGCAGTAGTAGCCCACCGATAGATACCGATAGCTGCGGCAGAGGTTGATGACGCGTAGGTTACGTTTCGAGGCCAGCTCGCCGCCCGCCAGATAGTCACGCGCCGTGACCACCGGCAGACGCGGAAAGCCCGGCTTCCAGTCCGCCGGGTGCTCGACCAGCAGCAGATGCTCAGCCATGTGTAGCCCTCAACCCCACGGGCGTTCTGTCAGCATCCACGGGCGCTTCAGCGACGCTTTCGGCGATGCCCATGGCCTATCTCAGACGGCCGCGAACGCCAGCGCGCGCAGCGGTCACAGTGGTCACAGCGCGAACATGCGAGCCTGCGCTCATCTCGGCCCCGCGGCCGCCGGCAGCGAGATCAACACCACCGCCTGCAGCCCAGCCCGGCCGTAGCGAGCCATCTGGCTGAAGTCATGGCGACGGATCGGCATATGGATCGAATCCAAGCTGGTCTCTCCGTTCTCATCATCGACGTAAGGATCGTGACAATAGACGAAATGTGCATCGAAACCGGTGATCACGACCCAATGTGGAAAGCGCTCCCGATAGATGCGGTAAGAGCTGATCAGCACCAAAGGTACCGCTCCGGCCTCGCAGCGCAGCTGCAGCGAATCGATGCCGAGCGTGCCCTGATGCACGGGGATGCCGCGGCGCTCGGCCTCGGCACTCATGTCCTCATGCACCAAGCGCATCACCTCCTTCTTCTCCGGGCTGCGCACCGAATCGATCAAGGGCACGTGGGGATCATTGACAAAGACCTCGGCGACGAAGCCCCGCGCATTGGCGGCCAGCGCCAGCCCCAAGGGACCACAGCCTCCATGGCCGGAGGTCATGAAGATGGTGGTGGACTCACGCCAGATGCGTAGCTCCAGCGTGCGCGTCAGCTCGATCTCAGGGCGCAGCGCCTGCATCGCCATCATCAGCGACGATGGCCCGCAGGTAAAGTCGAGCGTCTGCTCGTAGAACGGCACCTGCCTCAGCGCAGGCTTACAATCAGGCGACAGCCGCCTCTGGTAGCGCAGCGCCTCCATGTGATCGGCATAGTAGTCCGAGAGCACCCCAAAGCGCCGATAGCCTACGGCCTCGAACAGCGCCTGCGAGGCCCTGTTGTCGCGCCGGATCTCTAAGCGCATGTAGGCCCGTTCCTCGGCCCAGGCTGCCTGCTCGGCCATGCGGATAAGCTTCTTTTCCGTGCGCTCGATGGCCCGAAACAGCTTCTCGTTGTGCTGCTGGAGCTTGCCGGCCATCTCGAGGCAACGAAGCAAGGCCGGTCGGTCGCGGTGGCTCGGGCCGGGCTCAGCGGCACCAGCGCGATCGGCTGCCTGGACCGGGAACGGGAGACCCAG
>NZ_JBUDPI010000166.1:0-7735 GCF_054919635.1 Halochromatium sp.
CGCCTGCGCGTCAAGGGGATACCGGTCGTCTACACACCGTACCTTCGCTTCCCTATCGATGACCGTCGCCGCAGTGGGTTTCTCGTCCCCACCATCGGCACCTCGGATGAGAGCGGCTTTGAGCTGGTGGTGCCCTACTACTGGAACATCGCCCCGAATCTGGATGCGACCATTTCACCGCATTTCCTCAGCGAGCGTGGTTTGCTGCTGGGGACCGAGCTGCGTTACCTCACCCGCAACGATCGCGGTCGCATCGAGGCCGAATTCATCCCCAACGATGCAAAGTACGAAGACAACAGCGCACGCTGGGCACTGAACCTTGAGGAAAGCGGCAGCTGGCTCGGCCGCTTTACCACCTTCCTTGATTTCAGTGCCGTCTCCGACGACAGCTATCTGGAGGATTTCGGTAACAGTCTGGATATCACCAGTACCCGCCGGCTCTTGCAACGGGGCTCGCTCGGCTACGTCGGCAATAGCTGGTCGCTGCTCACGGTGCTCGAAGGCTATCAAACGGTTGATCCCGAGATCAGCCCGGAGCAGCGGCCCTACGGTCGGCTCCCACAGGTGCTCTTCAATCTGAGCCCTGTCGAGCTCGGGGCAGGACTGACCGCCACCGTGAATGCCGAGTACGACTATTTCGATCACAACCATATCGTCTATGGCCAACGCCTGGCGATGCAGCCGAGCCTCAGCCTGCCATTACGGCGCAGCTACGGCCATCTCATCCCAAGGCTTTCGCTCAATCTCAGCGGCTACGACCTCTCGAATACGGCGGTCGGTCAGCCGACCTCGCCAAGTCACTCGATCCCAACCTTCGAGGTCGATAGCAAGCTGGTCTTTGAGCGCGATGCGAGCTGGTTCGGCGCCCAGGCGTTGCAAACCTTGGAGCCACGGCTGTACTACCTCTATACCCCTTACGAGGATCAGTCGGAGACCCCGGTCTTCGATAGCTCGGAGCTGACATTCAACTTCGCCAATCTCTTCCGGAGCAATCGTTTCACCGGACGCGACCGTATTGGTGACGCCAACCAGCTGACCACTGCCCTGAGCTCGCGGTTCCTGGACGCACGCACCGGTGCGGAAATGCTGAGACTGAGCGTAGGCCGCATCCTCTACTTCGCCGATCGGCGTGTGCAGATTGCGGGCCCCACTGAGGTTGCGAATGAGTCACCGATCGCCGGCGAGATCTCGGCACAGCTGTTTGACCGGTGGCGCGGGCGCGCGAGCTTCGAATGGGACCCCGCCGAAGAAACCGATCAATGGGGCCGGCGCACCCTCCAGCTGCAGTATCGGGAACCGCAGAGCACGCGGCTGGTCAACCTTGCCTATCGCTTTGATCGCGGCAGCAGCCTCGAGAACCGCTTCGAGACGACCGATCTCTCCTTTCGGATGCCAGTCTCCAACGAGGTCAATGTCGTTGGACGCTGGCTCTATTCGCTTGAGACTGAGGAGACCAACGACGCCTTCGCCGGCATCGAGTTTGGGCAATGCTGCTGGAAGGTCCGGGTGCTTGGACGCCATTTCAAGAATAGTGCCGATAGCACCGCCAGTACCTCGGTGATGCTACAAGTGGAGCTCGCCGGCCTCGGCGCCTTCGGCAGCTCCGTCGATAGTTTCCTGCAACGAGAAGTCTATGGCTATCAAGTCGATTGAGGATCGACGACGCCCCTCAGCGTCATTGATCACGATGCTCCTGAGCGCCTGTTTGATGACTGTCTGGACGACGAGCTGGGCCCAGGGTCGGATACAACCCTTGGACGCCATCGTGGCCGTCGTCAATGACGATGTGATCGTACAGAGCGAGCTCGATACCCAGATCGACCTGCTGATCCCTGAGCTACAAGCACGCGACGCCGCGATTCCGGACCCCGCCGTTCTAGAGGAGCAGGTGCTCGATCAGTTGATCCTGGAGCGGCTGCAAATGCAGCGCGCGCAGACCCTTGGGCTCGAGGTCGACGAAGCGACGTTGAACGAAGCCCTCACCAACATCGCCGCTCGCAATGGGATGGGCTTGATGGAGCTGCGAGAGGCCCTTGAGGCCAATCAGATCTCCTTCGAGGCCTTTCGCGACGATACCCGCCGCCAGATCATCACCTCGCGGCTCCAGCAGGAGGAAGTGGTCAAGGAGGTACGAATCAGCGAGCCGGAGGTCGATCGCTTCGTCGAGACCGAGCGCGACAGCTTGATCACACGCAGCGAGGTGCGACTGAGCCACATCCTGATTGCTTTGCCTGAAGGTGCGAGCCCTGCGCAAGTCGAGGAGGCCCGCAGCGAGGCCCAATCCATCGCAAGACGCCTGCGCCAAGGTGAAGATTTCGCCAGCCTGGCGAGGGCAAAGTCGGACGGCGGCCGTGCTCAAGAAGGCGGTGATCTGGGCTGGTTTCCAATCGGCGAGGTGCCGAGCCTTGCCGCACAGCCCGCTCAGAGCCTAGGCCGCGGTGAGCTGACCGACCCGATACGCAGCCCGAGCGGCTTTCATATCATCAAGGTCAGCGACATCAAAGGCGACACACCCGAGCCAATTACTCAGACCAAGGCCCGCCACATCCTGATCCGCACCAGTGAGGTGGTCTCGAGTGAGGATGCGCAGCGGCGACTCGAGCAGCTGCGCCTGCGCATCGTCGGTGGCGATGATTTTGCCACCTTGGCGCGCTCGCACTCCGATGACACCGGCTCGGCGCTGAACGGCGGCGATCTCGGCTGGGTCAGTCCGGGTGATACCGTGCCGGCCTTCGAGCGCGAGATGGACGCACTGAGCCCGGGCGAGATCAGTCAGCCGTTCGAGAGCCCGTTTGGCTGGCACATCGTTCAGGTCAACGAACGCCGCGACCAGGACACCGCCGACGAGCTATTGCGCCTCAGGGCCAAAGAGGCACTGCGCATGCGCAAGGCCGAGGAAGCAAAAGAGCTCTGGTTGCAGCGGTTAAAAGACGAAGCCTATCTCGAGGTTCGACTCGATGAGCGCGATCGCTAAGACCCCGCGGCTCGCACTGACAGCTGGTGAGCCCGCGGGCATCGGTCCCGATCTCTGTGTCGCCGTCGCGCAACGGCCGCAGGCCGCGGAGCTGGTTGCCGTCTGTGATCCTGAGCTGCTGGCCGCGCGGGCCGAGAGGCTTGGACTGCCGTTGACGCTCGAGCGCTTCGATCCGGACCGACCAGCGGCCCCGTCCGCACCCGGCGGGCTCTTGGTTGACGCCGCTGCTTCCCTATCGGTCCCGGCGCAAGCAGGCGATCTCAACCCCGCGAACGCCTCCTATGTGCTGACCACGCTTCAGATGGCTTGCACTGGCTGTCTCCGTGGACGCTGGGATGCCTTGGTCACAGGGCCCGTGCACAAAGGGGTCATCAACGACGCCGGGCTGCCCTTCAGCGGTCATACCGAACTGCTTGCTGAGGTCTGCGCGCCTGACGGCGAGCCCGTTCCCACCCCCGTGATGATGCTCACAGCACCTAGGCTACGCGTGGCCCTGGCAACGACCCATCTGCCACTCGCCGCGGTACCCAAAGCCATCACTGAGCCGCGGATCGAGCGCATCATTCGCATCTTGGTCTGCAGCCTACGCCATGACTTCAGCATCCTTAATCCGCGCGTGCTGATCTGTGGGCTGAACCCCCACGCCGGCGAGGGCGGACACCTTGGCCTCGAGGAGCAAGAGATACTGATCCCATTGATTGCACGGCTCCAAGGCGAAGGCATGAATCTGCAAGGACCGCTGCCAGCGGATACCGTCTTCGTCCCCCATCGACTTGAGCAGGCCGACGCGGTGCTTGCGATGTATCACGACCAGGGCCTACCGGTGCTGAAGCACCTCGGCTTCGGCCAGTCGGTCAACGTGACGCTCGGCTTGCCCATCATCCGCACCTCGGTCGATCACGGCACTGCGCTCGATATCGCGGGGACTGGCCGGGCAAATCCGGGTAGCCTGATTGCAGCGCTTGCGCTTGCAGCGGAGATGGTCAAGATGCGCGGCCAGCATGCTGCCTGGCAGCGGCATCAGCCGTGATCATGCTGTCGCGATGGATCGCCGATCTGTCCCGCGACGACCTCGGCCTGAACGGACCGCAATCAGGATCAGGAAAAAGCCGTGGCTTGCTCAGGTCGCTATGGCTGCGTCGCAGCTAGCGCTCCGTGCATCGCGGTCTGCTGATCGGCAATGCTGGCCTGCACCTGCAACGCAACCTCGAGCGCACGCAGCCCAGTGCGACCATCGACGAGCGGCCGCTGCTGATGGGAGACGCAGTGGATGAACGCCTCAATCTCCCGATCAAGAGGCTGTACCGGCTCCACCATCACCTGCGAGCGCTCGATCTCACGGCGCTGACCGTCTTCGCGCTGCGTTGGAATGGCGCTATCGAGGGTTTGGCCAATAAAGTCGAGCGAGAGATAGCCCTGCGGCTGGAAGACCCGGATACGCCGTGTCTTTTTGTCCGAGACTCGGCTCGCGACGGCATTTGCGACTGTTCCATTACTAAACTCAAGACGGGCGCTCGCGATGTCGACGCGCGGCGTCAGCACCGGCGTACCCACGGCACGGACATCGATGAGGTCGGCATCGACGAGGGCCAGGATGATGTCGATGTCATGGATCATCAGATCGGCGACCACGTCGACATCGGTCGCCCGCTCGACGAAGCCGCCCATGCGCTGCGCTTCGATGTAGCGTGGGGCATCGATCCGCGCAGCAAGCGCCATCACCCCGGCATTGAACCGCTCCAGATGACCCACCTGGAGAATCGCAGCATGCTGCTCGGCCGCTCGCACGATCTCGGCCCCCTCGCGCGCATCCACCGCCAGCGGCTTCTCCAGCAGCACGTGAACACCCTGCTCGAGATAAGCGCAAGCCACCGAGTGATGGGCAATGGTCGGCACCGCGATGCTCACTGCATCAACCTGCCCGATCAGCGCCAGGGGATCATCCCAAGCCGAACAACCGGCTTCGGCGGCCACGCTCAGAGCGCGTTCCCCATCGGTATCACAGACGCCGATCAGCTCGACCTGATCGAGACGATTGTAGATGAGGGCATGGAAGCGCCCGAGGTAGCCAACCCCGACGACCCCCACCTTGAGCGGATGAGAAGGGCTCACGTCATCAGCTCGATTCAGCCATCGATGACGGGCGGCGCTGGCGCACGTTCCGCCACCGGCTGGACCTGACCAAGATGGTAGAGATTGACCTGGTAGCCAAGCGTTAGCGTCATTCCAACCGCCAACGCGACCATGAGAACCTTAAAGAGATCGGGTTGGCGGCCGCGGCGCTTCAGTGACATGTGCTCAGTGGACTCGCTATGGCAGTGAATCGATGATGCGGATCGGGTTCTGGTCGTGGGAAGGCAAACACCCAATCAGCCTCCGTCAGGCACTTATTATCCATGACACGAGTCCTAATGTCTGCGGGTCAGATCAAATTGGCCCCAGTATTCGAAGGTTTAGCGGGCTGAGGCGGCGCAGCAACAGTTCTCCCAAAACGCCTGCAAAGCGCCTCAAGAGGCATTCGCCGGACGGCCTACATTGTTGTAATTATTGATGAATACAGGACTCTCGAGCTGGTCTATCCGGCATCCGATCGGCGTGATCATGATCACGTTAGCGGTCATGGTGCTCGGCGCCTTTGCGCTAGAGCGGCTAAACGTCGATCTGTTGCCGCAGATCACCTATCCGGACGTGCGCGTTCGAGTGCTCGACCCCGGTGTACCCGCAACGGTGATGGAAGACGAGGTCACTCGCCAGCTTGAGGAGCAGCTAGCCATTACCGAAGGCGCCATTGCCATTCAGTCGCGCACCAGCGAAGGCCGTTCTGCCATCGATCTTTCATTTCGCTATGGCGACGATGTGGATCAGGCCATGCGCGACGCCAGTGCCCGGCTCGACCGCGCCAAACGCTTTCTGCCAGAGAGCATCGATCCGCCGATCATCTATAAACGCGACCCGTTTCAGCTGCCAGTGGCCGAGTATGTCATCGGCTCGGCCCTGCGTGACCCCATCGAGCTGCGCGATCTCGTTGATTACGATCTGGGCAGGCAGCTACTGACCCTGCCCGGCGTTGCCGCAGCCGAGGTCGGCGGCGGGCTCGAGCGCGAGGTCCGCATCATCGTCGATCAGTATCGGCTCGCCGGTCTTGGACTCGATGTGCTCGATCTGCAGGCACGGCTTCAAGACGCCAACCGGGATGTGCCCGCTGGCCGGCTGCTGATGCGCGATGGCGAGATCAGCGCGCGCACCGGCGGGCGCTTCGACTCGGTGGAGCAGATCGCGGCACTGCCACTTGGCGACGCCGCACTGGGCGGCGCTGAGCAGCTGCGGCTCGGCGAGGTCTCGCAGGTGCTCGACAGCGGCGCCGAAGAGCGCTTGCGCATCCGACTCAACGGCTCGCCCGGGATCAAGCTCTCAATCCAAAAACAGCCGCTCAGCAACACGGTCGCCGTGGTCGATGCCGTCGACGCTGAGCTGGCCCGGCTTGAAGCAGAGGGACTGGTACCCGATGACATCCAGATCGCCAAGGTCGACGACCAGGCGCGCTACATCCGCCAGTCGCTGAGCAACGCGATCCAGGCGGCACTGGGCGGCGCGCTCTTGGCGATGCTCGTGGTCTACCTGTTCCTCGGCAGCCTGCGCCGCACCCTGATCATCGGCAGCGCCATCCCGATCGCGATCCTGGTCACCTTCATCTTGATGGCCGCCTTCGGCCTTACCTTCAACATCATGACCCTGGGTGGGCTCGCGCTCGGCATCGGCATGTTGGTCGATAGCACCATCGTGATGCTCGAAAACATCCACCGGCATCAGCGTCGCGGCGAGCCAACCCTGCAGGCGGCGAGCAATGCCGCACGCGAGGTCACCGGTGCCATCGTCGCCTCGACCTCGACCAACTTGGCCGCGGTGCTGCCATTCCTGTTCATCGGCGGCCTGATCGGGCTGCTGTTCCGCGAGCTGATCTTCACCATCTCGGCGGCGATCATCGCCTCCCTGGTCGTCGCGCTGACATTGGTGCCCGCGCTGGCGCGACAGCTGCCGGATGGCAGCGAGGGGCTGTTCCGGCGTGCGGTCGACCGCGCGATGCAGGCCCTCGAGCATGGCTATCAATGGCTGCTGCGCCGTCTACTGCCGCGCCCCTGGCTGGTAGTCCCGCTATTCATCGCCGCACTGACCGCGACCGCACCGAGTCTGTTCTCGGCCAAGCCGGCCTTCCTGCCGGAGCTGGACGAGGGCGATGTCCGCATCAGCCTGACCGCCGATAACGGCGTCAACCTGGAGCAGATGGATGCGCTGACCCGGCAGGTCGAGGCCATCGTTGAGGCACAGCCCGAGACGCGCTCACTGTTTACCACGGTCGGCGGCTTCGTCTTCGGGCGCTCGAGCTTCGAGAACAGCCATCGCGCCAGTATTCAGGTTCAGCTCGCCCCGCTCGCGGAGCGCCGGGTCAGCACCAAGGAATGGATCGAGCGCGTGAAGTCCGAGATCAAGTCCGCCGCGATCCCCGGCTTGCGCGCCTATCTCTACACCCGCGGCATCCGCGGCATCCGCTTCAATCGCGGCGACGACGATCTCAGCTTACGACTGAAGGGGCCTGAGCTGGACACCTTGATCCAGCTCGCGGATGCGATCCTGGAGCAGCTGCAGGGGATCGAGGGGCTGCGCAACCTCCAACATTCCAACCAGGAGCCAACCCGTGAGTTCTCGGTCGAGATCGACCGCGAGCGCGCCGCCAGTCCCGGACTGGATGTGCACGAGATTGGC
>NZ_JBUDPI010000167.1:0-7732 GCF_054919635.1 Halochromatium sp.
CAGACGACCAACGCATCCTGATCCTCGATACCACGCTGCGCGACGGCGAGCAGACACAAGGCGTCTCCTTTTCTCCTGATGAGAAGGTCAACATCGCCAAAGCGCTGCTCGAGCTGCTGCGTGTCGACCGCATTGAGGTTGCCTCGGCGCGAGTCTCAGAAGGCGAGCTGGCGGCGGTAGCGCAGATCATCGACTGGGCACAGGCAAAGGGGCTAGACGATCGCATTGAGGTGCTCGGCTTCGTCGACGGTGGTCGCAGCATTGACTGGATTCGACGCGCGGGCGGGCAGGTCATCAACCTGCTCGCCAAAGGCAGCGAGAAGCACTGCCGCATTCAGCTCGGCAAGTCGCCGGAGCAGCACGCCAACGATGTGCGGGCCAGTATCGCGCTCGCACGCGAGCGTGGCTTACGCGTGAATCTCTACCTCGAGGACTGGTCGAACGGCTATGCCGACAATCCCGGCTACGTCTATGCGTTGGTTGAGTCCCTTGCAGAGAGTGGTGTTGGCCATTTCATGTTGCCCGATACCCTCGGGGTGATGACTCCAGAGCGGGTGTTTGCGGCCATGTCGGACATGATCCGCCGCTTCCCGTCGAGCCGCTTTGACTTCCATCCGCACAATGACTACGGCCTGGCCACCGCCAACGTCTTTGCCGCTGCGCAGGCCGGTGCGGCTGCCGTGCACTGTACGATCAATTGTCTCGGTGAGCGTGCCGGTAACGCCTCGCTCGCGGAGGTGGTGGTGAATCTGCGCGATCAGCTCGGCTTGGAGATCGGCATTGATGAGGGCCACCTGGGCCACGTCAGCGAGCTGGTGCAGTACTTCTCGGGTAAGCGGATCGGTGACAATGCGCCGATCGTGGGTGACGACGTGTTTACCCAGACCGCTGGCATCCATGCCGATGGCGATCACAAAGGCAGCCTGTACTTCACCAAGCTATCGCCAGAGCGCTTCGGACGTCGCCGTGTCTATGCGCTTGGAAAACTGGCTGGCAAGGCCTCGCTGGTAAAGAACCTCGAGCGCATCGGTATGACCCTCTCGGAGGAGAATCAGCGCAAGGTGCTCGCGCGAATCGTCGAGCTGGGCGATTCCAAGAAGACGATCACCGCCGAGGATCTGCCATTCATCATCGCGGAGGTCCTGGAGAGCAAGGACTACAGCCACGCTGAGCTGCTCGCCTGCAATGTCTCCTCGAGCTACGGACTGGAGTCGACGGCGAGTATCAAGATCTGCCTCAGGGGTGAGCATCTGACCGCGACGGGTAGTGGCAATGGCGGCTTCGATGCGTTTAACAAGGCGCTGGCGCGGGTGGTCAAGACTCAGGGGCTGAGCCTGCCGGAGCTGGTCGACTATGAGATCCGGATACCCAAGGGTGGTCGCTCCGACGCGCTGACCGAATGTGCGATCACCTGGGCCGATGAGCGCGGCCAGTTCAAGACACGCGGCGTGCATGCCAACCAGGTCTTTGCCGCGATTGGAGCGACCATGCGCATGCTGAACCTGGTGATCCACTGGTCATTGAAGCGCACGCGGAGCTCGACCGATACCGAGGCTACCGCTGAATCCGCGGCCTGATCCTCACAAGAGCCCCACACTGACGCGACCGAATTGCCAATGAAAAAGAAGCTGAATCTCCTGCTGCTCTCTGTATTTTGGTCGTTGGTCTTGGCCCTGATCATGACCTCGATTGGTTTCCTCCACCAGGAGACCATCGATCTAACCGATGGCGCTGGGGGTGGTGTCGTCTGGTCCCGCGTGCTCTATCTCTTCGTCGGCTGGTTCGGCTTTTCGATGGTCGTGATGCTGGTTGGTGCGCTGCTTTATGTCGGCAGTACCAGGCTGCGCGGTCGAGGCAAACACTGAGTTGCAGCCGCTGTCTCGGCCTCGGTCGATCGTCGATCCGCCTCCCATCTGCCCCGAACCGGTCGCTGAGAGGGGGCAGCGGGCACTCCGGATCGCTCCAGGTCGATCCGGCTCTCGATCAGGCCGTCGCCCAGAAGCGATCCAAGACGTCGAATAGGGCTTGCGGCCGCTCCCACTGCGGGAGTCCGAGATGCGGACCGAGGCCCTCGAGCTCCCAGTTGGCTCGAAGGGAGACCATATCGTCCAGGAGCTCGAAGGTCACGTACGGGTCGCGGTCGGCGATCGCCAGCACTGGCACTGAGGTGAGCCGCGCATAGAGCTTATCGACGGCATCGCGGGTGAAGAGTTGGGTCGACAAGAAGGTCAGGGGTGCATAGCGTGCGCCCGGCTGGTGCGAGGTGGCATAGGCATAGTCCAAGAGATCCTGCGGCGGCTCGCCCTGGAAGGACTGACCGAGGTAGTAGCGGATGCTGCGTCTGGAGGCGGCCAGGTTGTACAGCCCTTGGCTCCAGAGCCGCGTGCTGAGCAGGCCCCGTAGGATGCGGCTGGCGAGCATTGAGGGCAGGACGCGCCGCGAGAAGCCCGTCGGCGAGATCAGCACCAGCGAGGCGATGCTGGCCGGGGACCCGAGCGCAGCGCGGGCGGCAAATTCGCCACTCAATGAGAGCGCGAGCAGGTCGGCCGGTGCTTGCACCACCTCTTCCAGCAAGACCCGGATCGCATTGGCGTAGAGCTCGGGCGTGTAGTCGCGATTGCCGCGCTCGGAATAACCAAAGCCTGGCAGGTCGATGCTGTAGAGCGGTCGGCTGCCGGCGTAATGCTCGAACAATGGCTTGACCTCGTAGGTGCTTGGTGCCGCATTGATGCTATGCACCAGCACCAGCGGTCGGCCCTGGCCGCGCTCGTCCTGATAGTAGGCGATGCGTCCGGCCTGTTTGGTGCGCAGCTGCGCGCGCCTGGCATTGACGGCCTCGGGCAGGGGCAAGGTCTTGGACGATTGACTCATGGCAGGGAGACGCCTTTGCGCGACTGGCAAGCTGTGGGCTCTGAGGAGAGCCGGGGGAACGGGCTGGATGATGCGTATAGCATACGTCCGGCGATCAAGACTGTGGGCATTCACCAAGGGGCTTCCTGATGAACCCGGAAAAGGTTGTCTTTGGATTCTTCATCCTGCTGGCGCTGACGCTGAACTTCGGGTTTGTCTACGGCGAGATCGACAACCCGGCGCATCATCATCCCTGGGAATACGCGGTCGTCCTGGTGGTGAATCTGATCGCGACCGTGCTCAAGCTCGGCGACCGCTCGCAGATGGGCGCAGTGCTGTTGGCGACCAGCCTGGTTGCGATGCTGCAGCTGGTCGCTGGTGCCGTGCTTTGGACCATTGCTGCACATACCTCAGCCGATGGCTTTAGTGGGGGCGATCTCTCGAGTGTGGTCTCGCTCGCCGCCGGAGCACTGGTGGCCAATGTTGTGTCTGTGATCCTGCTGATCATCGAGACGACCATGCTGCGGCGCTGAGTGGCCCGCTGCGACCTCGGCGCGAGCAGATCAGACGGCCCGTGGATAGCATCATCTTTCTCATCCTGCGGCGCATGCGCACGCCGTTGCTCACCCTGATCGTGATCTATTCGATCGCGATCGTGGGGCTGGTGCTGATCCCGGGACGCAATCCCGATGGCAGCGTCTGGCACCTGAGCATCTTTCATGCGTTCTACTTCGTCAGCTATATGTCGACGACCATCGGTTTCGGCGAGCTGCCGCGGGAGTTCAGCGATGCGCAGCGCATCTGGGTGGTGGTCTGCATCTATGCCACTGTGATCGGCTGGCTGTACTCGGTGGGCTCGATGATCGCCTTGCTGCAGGACAAGGCCCTGCGCCGGACCATGGAGGAGCATCGCTTCGCTGGTCATGTCCGGCGTATCAAAGAGGACTTCTACCTCGTCTGTGGCTACGGCCAGACCGGTAGCGGGCTAGTGCGGGCGCTGACCGATCGCACCCAGCGCGCCGTGGTGCTCGACAGCAACCCAGAGCGGATCGATCTACTCAAGCTCGAATCACTACACGAATTTGTTCCCGCGCTGCGTGCCGACGTGCGGCGCCCTGACTCGCTGTTATTGGCCGGTCTGCGCAGCCCTTACTGCGCGGGGGTGCTGGCGCTCACCTCCTCGAACGAGGTGAACCTCAAGGTGGCCCTAGCCGCCAAGCTGATGCACCCGGATGCCAAGGTGATCTGCCGTGCGGACTCGCATGATGTCGAGGCCAATATGGCCTCGTTCGGCACCGACCATATCTATGACCCATTCGATATCTTCGCCCGCTACCTGAGCACGGCGATCGATTCGCCCTGTCTGACCACCTTGCAAGACTGGCTTGGCCAATTGCGCAGTGCGATGATGCCCGAGCCGATCTATCCGCCCGCTGATGGACTCTGGATCATCTGCGGCTACGGGCGGTTCGGCAAGGCGCTCTATGCCCAGCTCGCCGATCAGGGGGTGGAGCTGATCGTCGTCGAGATGGAGCCCGAACGGACCGGACTGCCGCCGGGTCCGCTGATCAAGGGCCGTGGCACCGAGGCGGTGACGCTGGAGCAGGCCGATGTCCACCGCGCGGTGGGCATTGTTGCGGGCACCGATAACGACGCGAACAACCTTTCGATCATCATGACCGCCAAGGATCTAAACCCTGATCTGTTCACGGTGGTACGGGAGAACCAGCTCATGAACGAAGAGCTGTTCAACGCGGTCAAGGCCGATATCCTGATGCATCCGAGCCTGATCGTCGCCCAGCGCATTCGCACCTTGCTCAGCGCGCCGCTGCTCTCGGAGTTCGTCGCTCAGGCCGAGAAGGAGTCAGATGGCTGGTCCTGTGAGCTGGTCAGTCGCATCATCGCGCTGGTTGACGCGAGGCCGCCGATGCTGTGGGAGCTGCAGGTTGGTGAGGCCTTTGGTTTCGCCGCCAACGCGCTCAATCGCCAAGGCCATCAGGTGACCCTCGGCGACCTCCTGCGCGATCCACGCGATCGCGATGAGCAGTTGCCGGCGATCTGCCTGATGCACAAACGTGGCGCCCGTCATCGAGCCTTGCCGGACCTTGGTGACCGGCTATGTATGGGCGATCAGCTGCTACTCTGTGGGCGCCCAGGTGCGCGTGATTGGATGCAGTGGACGCTCAACAATCCGGCGGTGCTGACCTATGTGGTGACCGGCGTCAGCCTGCCGCGGGGCAGCGTCTGGCGTTGGCTGAAGCAACGTCTAAACCATCGTCATGAGGTGGCCTAAATGAACGATCTACTGCAGCGTCTAGACCGAGATCATCGCCGGCTCGAGCAGCTGCTTGGCCTACTCGAAGGGTTGCTTGATGAGTTCCGCGATGGGCTTGAGCCGGACTATGAGCTGATGTGTGAGCTGATGGAGTACATGATTGACTATGCAGACCAGGTCCATCATCCGAGCGAAGACCTGATCTTTGAGCGGGTGTTGGCTCAAGAAGGATCGGGACACGCGCTCCTGCAGCAATTGATCCAGCAGCATGAGGCGCTTGGCCAGGTCAACCGGCGCTTCAAGGAGTCGCTGGAGGGTATCGTGCACGAGGAGGTGCTGCGACGAGACGAGGTCGAGCGCCGGGGCCGTGCGCTGATCGCCCAGCTGCGCGAGCACATGCGCATCGAGGACGAGCAGGCGTTTCCGTTGGCCGATGCCTGCCTGCCCGAAGCGGTCTGGAGCGAACTGCTGGCGGCGGCGCCCAAGGCCCAGGACCCGGTCTTTGGTCAGGATGATCCGTTGCGTTTTCGTGCCATCTTGCGCCAGCTCAAGGGCATGCACGAGGTCTGATCCGCCGACCTGGGCTCAAGCTTGGCTGCGCACCACGGCAAGTGTGAGCTGGGGGTGAGGCCGGGGCCGAGGGCGGGGCGGAGACTGGTTAGTCTGGCGATAATTGCGCAATCCGGTTGAAACCCGGCTCCGCGCGCGCCAATCTGTGAAGCTGGTGAAGATGATCAGGGAAAACGCGCAACCCATGGGAATCCGATGAAATACAAGAGCGTTGTCGGCTTCGAGCACGACATGTCCGAGCACCTCGGCGTGCTGATGTTAAACCTCGGCACGCCAGAGGCACCGACCCCAACGGCGGTTCGCCGCTATCTAGCGGAATTTCTCAAAGACCCGCGTGTGGTCGAGGTGCCGCGGCCGGTCTGGTGGCTGATCCTGCATGGAGTCATCCTGCGCGTGCGTCCGAGCCGTTCGGCCAAGGCTTATCAGGCGGTCTGGACCGACAAGGGCTCGCCGCTGCTCGACGTCGCCCGTCGGCAGGCTGCGGGCCTACAGGCGATCCTGAGCGAACGCTTTGGCGACCATGTCCATGTCGAGCTTGGCATGCGTTACGGTAAGCCATCGGTCCCCGAAGCATTGGGCCGGCTGAAGAGCTTGAACGTGCGCCGCCTGCTGGTGCTGCCGCTCTATCCGCAGTATTCGGCAACGACCACGGCCTCGACCTTCGACGCGGTGACGAATGAGCTGACCACCTGGCGCTGGCTCCCCGAGCTGCGCTTCATCAACCACTACCACGATGAGCCCGGCTATATCGACGCGCTCTGCGATAGCATCCGTGCGGCTGCAGCCGAGAAGGGCGAGCCCGAGCGGCTGCTGTTCTCCTTCCACGGCATCCCGAAGCGCTATTTCATGGCCGGTGATCCCTACCACTGCCATTGCCATAAGACCGCGCGCCTGGTGGCCGAGCGTCTGGATCTGGACGAGGATCGATGGATGGTCTCGTTCCAGTCGCGGGTCGGTCGGGATGAATGGCTCCAGCCTTACACCGACGAAACCCTAAAGCTTTGGGGGGCTGATGGGGTCGAGAGTGTGCATGTGATCGCGCCAGGCTTCTCGGCGGATTGCCTCGAAACGCTCGAAGAGATCAACGTCGAGAATCGCAGCTACTTCATCGATGCGGGCGGCAAGGACTATCACTACATTCCTTGCCTCAACGACGATCCCGCGCATCTCGAGACGCTCGCCGGTCTGATCGAGCGTCATTGCAGCGGCTGGCCCGAGATCGAGCGGCTCTATCAGGCGCAAGCGGCCTAATACTGCGAGTTGGTGACTGCGAGTTGGTGACCTTTTTGCGCGGCAGGCCCAGGATCTGGCCTTAGGGGAATCGGCGGCTGTCGCTGTGGTGCAATCTCTGTTGCAAACCCGGTCGACGTCCGCACCTGATGCGGCAGACCCAAGCCGCACGGAGTCGACGACCGATGGAACAGCACCCGCTGCCGACTGAGATAAATCTGCATCAACAGTCTCGCATCCTCGAGATCGCCTATGACGATGGGGCGCGCTTTCGCCTCCCCTGTGAATATCTGCGTGTCTACTCGCCCTCTGCTGAGGTGCGGGGCCATACGCCAGACCAAGCCAAGCTGCAGGTTGGCAAGGAAGCGGTCAATATCACTGACTTACAGCAGGTCGGCAGCTACGCGGTGAAGATCGTCTTCGACGATGGTCACCGCTCTGGCCTCTACGACTGGCAGTACCTCTACAAGCTCGGCCGCGGATGGCAGCCGCTGTGGCTCGATTATCTGAGCCGGCTGAGCGATGCCGGGCGCAAACGTACCGCCGCTGATCCCTTTGAGGAGCTGCGCGAGCGCGGTGAGTCGCCGTCAGAGCTTCCGGCTGCAGCCGACGCGTCCGCGCCTTAGACACTCCGCATTGACCGAGGGACGTCTGGGCGCGGTTGTATAGCGTGGGGATGCGGTTCGGCGAGCAGAACGGGCGGAATTTGACCCAGGCGGATAGGGGCGGTCGAATCTGGCCCTTGTGCCGGGCACTTAGGCGATTTCTGTCAAAGCTCATACCGCCTTGCTGGTCTTTTCGCTCGCC
>NZ_JBUDPI010000168.1:0-7714 GCF_054919635.1 Halochromatium sp.
GGATCAGGTTGAGGGATCAGGTTGAGGCCTCGCTAGAGTCGAGCGTTTCGTTGCGCCGGAGATCGCAGGTCCGCGAATTGGAAGTGCTCGTAGCTTATGCAGCGGCCATGCCAGTGGCTTTTGCAGCGGCCCCACCAGTGGCTTTGCCGAGCGGGGCTTATACGCTAATGCTGTCTCGACCGATGTCGTTGTCGGTATTCGCAAGAGCATGCGGGGCATTTGACCCAGTGGCTGGTTTATTCGGACCGTTTCTTATTGATCGACTGGCCGAGCTGTTGGCCAGCCGCCTGCCCCCAACTCCTAACGCCTTGGCGGAGGAACGCATCGCTGAGCGGGGAGACGAGCAGGCGGCTTATGGGGCTGGCGCGGCCTTTGCACTCGGTGACGAGGAGTTCCAAGTTTCCCTGACCCCAAGTTTCCCTGAGCCCAACTTCCCTGAGCCCAACTTCCCTGAGCTAGGAGCGCTTCGATGTTCTTCAAACAGTTCTACCTCCCCAGTCTCGGCCATGCCTCCTACCTGGTGGGCTCCGAGGAGTCGGGAGAGGCGCTGGTGCTCGATGTGCGCCGCGATGTCGAGACCTATTTCTCGGAGGCGCGCGAGCAGGGGATGCGTATCCGCTACGCCTGCGATACCCACCAGCACAACGACTATCTCAGCGGCATCTGTGAGCTGCCTGCGCGCGGCGAGGTTCAGCTGCTGGCTGGAGCGCGCGCCGAGGTCGGCTATCTGGTGCGTGCGATGGACGACGGCGAGACCCTGGAGATGGGCGAGGTCCGTTTCGAGCTGATGCACACGCCGGGGCATACGCCGGAGCACATCAGTCTCTTGGTCACCGATCGCTCGCGCGGTGATGAGCCAGCAATCCTGTTCTCGGGCGGCGCGCTCTTGGTCGGCGATCTGGCGCGACCCGACCTGCTGGGCGGCGAAGAAGAGACGCGACAGGGCGCCGAGGCCTTCTGCGAGACCTTGCAGCACAAGATCCTGCCACTGCCGGATTTCGTCGAGGTCTTCCCGACCCATGTGGCCGGCTCGCTCTGCGGCGGCAACATCGGCAGTCGGCTGTCGACGACGATTGGCTACGAGCGGCGCATGAACCAGGTATTGAGCAGCCTGTCATCGAGCGAGGAGTTCGTGCGTCAGTGCATGGATCTGACCGATCTCCCGGCGGTGCCGCCCTATTGGCCGCGGATGCGCAAGCTCAATACCGAGGGGCCACCGCCGCTTGGCGTGCTGGCCGATCCGCCGCCGCTCGGCATCGATGAGTTCGAGAAGGCGCGGGACGAGGGTGCCATTGTCGTCGACTGCCGACCCCCAGAGGCGTTTTCGGCGCACATTCCAGGCGCGATCAATGTCGGCATCGGCAACAGCTTTGCGACCTGGGCCGGCAGCGTCTTGCCGCCGGATCGGGATCTGATCCTGGTGCT
Organism: Halochromatium sp.; assembly: GCF_054919635.1. Taxonomy (NCBI): domain Bacteria; kingdom Pseudomonadati; phylum Pseudomonadota; class Gammaproteobacteria; order Chromatiales; family Chromatiaceae; genus Halochromatium; species Halochromatium sp. Next base: position 1,426 of record NZ_JBUDPI010000168.1, read on the forward strand.
CGACCGCGCCGGGGATCTCTGGGAGGTGTGCTGGCAATTGTTGCGGATCGGTTATCCGCTACCGCGCGGCTGGCTCGGGGGCGGCATGTTTGCCTGGCGCACCGCCGGCAAGCCGATCGACGTCTTGCCGCAGTGGACAGTGCACGAGCTGCGACGAGCGCTCGATAAGGACCGCGATCTTCTCGTGCTCGACGTGCGCCAGCCGGCGGAGTGGAGCGCCGGGCATATCCCGCAAGCCCGCCATATCACAGGCGCCGAGATCGTGAAACGCGTCGATGAGCTGCCCAAGGATCGGCCCATTGCGTCGATCTGCGGGAGCGGCTATCGCTCATCGGTTGCCGCGAGCGTGCTTAAGGCTCGCGGTCATCGCGAGGTCTACAACGTGCTCGGCGGCATGACCGGCTGGGAGGCCGAGGGCTTCCAGACCGCGTCTTGATGAGGGGCTGAGCGCGCTGTCGAAGCTCGATAGCAAGCGTCTCAGGAGAGCGCTTCGGGATACTGGCATCAGGATCTCGCTGTCTCCCCCTTCCATTCGTCCAGTGACTCATCTTCCAGTGACTCAAGGGAGGTCACCAATGGCAGCCAATAATGACAAGCCAGATCAGGAGGGCCGCTGGCCAAGGCCACTCCATTGCGAGCAGTGCCAGCAGGAGATACCGCCTGATGAGGCGCTGCATCCCGAGGGGCAGGACTATACCCTGGCCTTTTGTTCGCCCGCCTGCCACGCGCTCTGGCGTGATGAGCAAGCCGAGCCAGTCGTCTCGAGTCACCGTGACCGAAGCGGGCGAGACTGAGCAACGCGAAGGAGCACTCGATGAATCAAAGTTTCCTTGCAGTGAGTCATCTCTTCGGCTGGCGATTGCGGACCACCGACGGGATGACCGCGGGCCTGCGCGATGTCCTGCTCGACACCGATAACTGGACAATCCGTCTGCTCGCGGCAGAGGCCGAAGCCTGGGCGCCAGAACGGGAGCTGCTGATTGCTCCCCGGATGGTGGCCGGCTACGACGAGGCGCGAGCTGAGCTCGACCTGGATGCCGATGCCGAGACGCTGCGCTCCAGTCCAGCGATGGCGGCTGAGGACGGCCTTGCCGGTCTCGGCGATGAAGACGCCTTGCCACCCGACTGGGCTGCGCATTGGCGTGCCGAGATCGATCCCGAAGAGGGTGTCGATCCGCCGCCCCCTCCGGCCGATGAGCTCGAGGCGGAGGTTGCGGCCGACCTAGGCGTCGAGACCGATCTGTCAGTGGATGATGTGCTGCGGGCCGAAACCCTGCTCGGTTGGGCCGCCGAGACCGCCGATGGTGTGGCCTTGACCATCAACGATCTGGTCTTCGATGACCGGGATTGGGCCTTGGCTTATCTCGACGTCAGTATCGGGTCTTCGAGCGCCAACGCTCAGGGTGCGTCTGCTGCGAGCGGTCACGCAAAGGAACAGTCCTGCTTAGTGCCACGACAGTCGATCGATTGGCTCAACCGTGCCGGGGAGACCCTGCACCTGGCGGTTTGGGCGCAGGAGCTGCGTGCAGCACCGCAGAGGGCGAGCCCAGTCGCTCTCGACGAGCGCGCCAAGGTCCGCGTCTACGAGCCGGCCTGAGACCGAGCATGGAGGTTTAGCATGCGTTATCCGAGATCTGAGCAGCGCTGGAGAAAGATGCCTTGGTGGCAGAAGGCCGCTGTGTGCTGCTCCCAGCCGACCCTATTCTATAGTCTGATGTTTGCCTTCGTGGGACTCCTGTTCCTGCTTGGCGCCTTCTATCTCGACCCCGACATGTGGACCGTGGGGCTGATCTTAATCCTGGTCTCGGTAGTCATGCTGATCACTTACCTCGTGCTTGCCTACCGTGCTTTCGGTCGTGAAGGTCGCGATGACGAAGCCACCGACATCGATCATGTGAATCGGGATTGATGGCATCCCGCTCGAGCAAGCGCTCAAATAGGCTCTGGATCGGCGCTTGAGCCGTCTTTCGCTGACCGGAATGACGCGCCCGAGGGCTTGAAGCGCCCCAGCAGCTTGGCATTGATGGCGACGATGACGGTGGAGAGTGACATCAAGGCGGCGCCGACGGCGGGACTCAGCAGGATGCCAACCCCATAGGCCACGCCGCCCGCGAGCGGGATGGCAACGGCATTGTAGCCGGTGGCCCAGAACAGGTTCTGGATCATCTTGCCGTAGGTGGCCCGCGAGAGCTCGATCACGTCGGCAACGCGCTTAGGGTCGGACTCGACGAGCACGATGTCAGCGGACTCGACCGCGACGTCGGTACCGGCGCCAATCGCGATCCCGAGATCGGATTGCACCAGTGCCGGGGCATCATTGACGCCATCGCCGACCATGGCGACGATGCGCCCGTCGCGCTGGACCTCTTCGATGCGCTTGGCCTTCTCGTCCGGCAGCACCTCGGCGAAGTATTGGCTCAGGCCCAGCTCGTCGGCGACAGACTTGGCCACGGCCTCGTGATCACCGGTCAGCATCAGGCAGTCGATGCCCATTGCCTTGAGGCGGTCGATCGCCTCGCGCGAGTCATCCAGGATCATATCCGCCAGCGCGATGGCGCCAAGCGGTTGCTCGTCTTCCAGCACATAGACCAGCGTCTTGCCGCCCGCGCGCAGCTCGGCGACCGCGTCCTCATCGACCGAGATCGACTGCTCGCGCAGGTAACCGGGGCTGACCACACGGACGTTGCGCCCCTCGACCTCGGCCTTGGCACCGCGGCCGGAGAGATTCTCGAACGCGGCGGCCTCAGGGATCGATAGCCCTTTGTCCCGCGCGGCCTCGACGATGCCCTCTGCAATCGGATGCTCGGAGTGCGATTCCAGGCCAGCGGCCAGACGCAGGAGCTCGTCGTCGTCCAGCTCGCCGAAGCTGCGGATTCCCTGGACGCCGAAGCGTCCGGCGGTCAGCGTGCCGGTCTTGTCGAAGACGATGGCGTCGAGCTTGCGCGCGCGCTCGAAGCCGGCCCGTTCGCGAATCAGCAGGCCACGCCCGGCGGCGAGGCTGGTACTGACCGCGACCACGAGCGGCACCGCGAGCCCGAGGGCATGCGGGCAGGTGATCACCATCACCGTGACCATCCGCTCGAGCGCGAAGTCGAACGCGCGACCGACGAAGAGCCAGGTCGCGAGCGTGATCGCGCCGGCCGAGAGGGCGATGTAGGTCAGCCAGGCGGCGGCACGGTCGGCCAGGTTCTGCGCCCGTGAGCGCGATGCCTGCGCTTGGCGAACCGTCTCGACCACTTGTGAGAGATAGGTGTCGGCACCGGTCTTCTGGACCTCCAGCGTGATGCTGCCTTCGCCATTGATGGCACCGCCAACGGCCTCATCGCCTTCGCCCTTCTCGACTGGGCGGGACTCGCCGGTGAGCATGGACTGGTTCAGGCTGGTGCGGCCCGCAAGGATGGTGCCGTCGACCGGCACCTTCTCGCCGGGGCGGACCCGCACCCGATCGCCCTGTCGCAGCTCGCTGATTGGCACCTCCTTGACCTTGCCGTTCTCATCGAGACGCAGTGCCCGGTCGGGCATCATCTGGACCAGGCTCTCGAGCGCGCTCGAGGCCCCCATCACCGACTTCATCTCGATCCAGTGGCCGAGCAGCATCACGTCGACCAGGGTCGCGAGCTCCCAGAAGAACACCTTGCCTTCGAGCCCGAGCACCACGGCCGCTGAATAGCCATAGGCGACCGTGATCGCCAGCGCGATCAGGGTCATCATGCCGGGCGCGCCGGCACGCAGCTCGGACCAAAGACCGCTCAGGAACGGCCAGCCTCCGTAGAGGAACACCGCGGTGGACAGGGCGAGCAGGGCATACTGGTCGCCCGGAAAGCCAAGCACCTCGGTGAGCCCGAGAAACGACTGGATCAGCGGCGACAGCAGCAGGATCGGCACCGTCAACAAGACCGAGACCCAGAACCGCCGACGGAAGTCGGCGATCATGGCCCCGTGGTCATGGTGTCCGTGGTGCTCATGCTGACCCTGCTGATCCCGGCCTCCGTGCTCCTGAGCCTGCTCCTGATGATGCTCCTGCTTGTCAGGACTCCGCGAATGGTCCATCAGCCGCTCTCTTCCAGGGTGCAGATTGCTGATGGATCATCGAGCAGAAAGACCAGGCTCTCGGAGATGAACAGCTTCAGATGAATGCCGTCGCTCGCGGCGAAGCCGACCCGCAGATCCTGGCCGATCTTGAGCTCGCCGACACGTGGGTCGACCAGCACGGCGCCGTCGATGGCCGCCTTGTAGACGCCGGCCTCGCACAGGCGCCGCAGATGATCGACCTGGAGCATGTCGCCGCATTGGTAACGACGGAAGAGGGCGTTGTAGCGGGCCGGCGACAGGGCGAGGGCGTAGGGGCCGCTGAAGCCGTTTGCGTCCAGCTTGTTGACCGCGTTCAGCACATCATCGAGCGCCTGCTCGACCTGGGCCCAATCGCCAGCGGGCGAGGTCGCGCGGCCGCTCGCGGTCAGCAGGCCTTCCAGGCCAAGCTCTGGCACACCGTTGTAGATGACCTGCTCTTCGCGGCGGGCGACGGCTTCGGCCGCATCCTCAGCCGCACGCAGGTCGAGCGGTAGGCCGAGCCCAAGGTGCCCTTCGACCCGCCGACGGCTGAGACTGAACGAATGCTGCAGCAGCGGCACCGGTAAGGCCCGGCTGCCGATGGTCGTGGCCAGCTCGTCGCCGCCATCGGCAGCGATGGTTTCCGGGCCAGCCTCGAGGCTCGTGAGCCCAAGGCCATAGGGGCCGTCGAGATCCAGGAAGCGGCGGCCGGTGAGCACGTCGCTTGCGGCCTCGAGTGCGCTCTCATCGATGCGCTCCCAGACGGTTTCCGGTAGGCCTGCGGCCTCGCGATTTAGATAGCTCATCGTGTGACCTCCCGGTCCTGTTGCTTGAGGCTGCCAAGGGTGAGAGCCTGCGGGGCGGCAGCCGGCACGGCTGCGGGCTCTGCAGTCTCGGAGCTGTCGGCGCCGGCCTCGTCAGCGCTGCTCGTCGCGGCTTCCTCGGCTTCGGTAATGGGTACGTCGGTGAAGAGATAGGTGCGCAGATGCTCATCGAACGAGGCGTCGCGGCGGCGCAGCCATTCCAAGACCATTGCGCCGTGCTCGATCTCTTCGCGCATGTTGTGCAAGAGGACCTCGCGCAGCTCGCCGTCGCGACAGGCTTCGGCGCGCTGGCGATACCAGTCCACGGCTTCGAGCTCCTCTTGGAGTGACACCAGCGCACGATGCACATCGCGGGTGAGCGCGCTAAGCTCGGACGCCTCTTCATGGAGGCCTTGGGAGGAATCTGCCATCGGGGTTCAGCTCCTTGGTTGATGGGTCGAATTGCGAGATTGGGCGCCAGCTGCCAGGACCCGGCGTCACGGGTCCGGGCTAAGACGCACCGCTGCCGCTGCAAGGTCGATGCCGAGGCCTTGCCGGCAGCTCAGTCAGCCTGATGCCAGGGTGAGAGAGGTGCGCATCGCGCAATGGCCAATGAGGCTGGGGCATTACAACCAGTTGTGGGGTGATTTCGCCCAATGTCGCTTCGTCCAGTGTCGCGCAGTCACCAATCAGGAATTCTGTGGCTGACCCCGAGGCCATGGCAGCGATTTAGGCGACGTTGCTTAGAGCGGGAGGCCGATGAGGCGTATATCCAAGGAGCATTGGGCTAGGATGAAGAACGGGACAAAGAGGGGGAAGAGGGTGTTGATGATCAAGCGTCTGTTGAGATTGTCGATGGAGCAACAAGCAGCAAAGACTTCGAAGTGTGGTGATGGTCTGAGAGCCGTATCTCGAGCCTGCATCGGCGCTGCGTTGCTGGCCTTTTGGATTGGAGGCGCAGCTGCGAGCGATCAGCTCAGCTGCGGCGGTGATTTCGATGCCTGGTTGACGGCGGTGCGCGCGGAGGCCCGTGCAGCAGGCGTTTCTGAGGAGGCCCTGAGTGCGCTTGAGGGGCTGCAGCCTAGCGCCGAGGTGCTCAAGCACGATCGTAGCCAGGCCGTGTTCACCCAGGATTGGCTGACCTTTGCCGGGCGCATGGTCAATGCCTATCGGCTGCGCGTCGGACGTCAGAAGCTGCGCGAGCACGCCGATGTCTTTGCCGCTGCCGAGCGCGAGACCGGCGTTCCAGCCGAGGTCATCACCGCCTTCTGGGGCCTGGAAAGCGACTATGGTGCAGTGCAGGGCAATGTGGACACCCTGCGGGCATTGGCCACCCTGGCCCATGATTGTCGGCGCCCGGCGCTGTTCCGCCCGCAGTTGATCGATGCGCTGCGCCTGCTGGCGCGAGGTTGGCTCACCCGCGCCCAGTTCAACGG
>NZ_JBUDPI010000169.1:0-7669 GCF_054919635.1 Halochromatium sp.
TGCTCGAGGAGGGTCGCGAGGTCCTCGGCCGCACGCCGATCGAGCTGACAGAGACCCAGATTACGCTCAGCGCGCCTGAGACCGCGGCAACAGGCTCTTGGGTGCCTATTGAGCGCAGCGAGACCGTCACCGGCAGCGATTACATCACCATCGTTGCGCGCGACGCCAAGGACGACGAGGTCGGCAACTATCGCCGCGCCCGCGACGGCAATCCAATCGATGTGCGTGCCCCGGCCGAGCCCGGCCTCTACGAGGTGCGCTACGTGCTCGAGGAGGGTCGCGAGGTCCTCGGCCGCACGCCGATCGAGCTGACAGAGACTAGCATCACGCTCGAGGCGCCAGATACAGCCGCCGCCGGCGCGCGCATCGAGGTCGCTCGCAATGAAACCGTCACTGGGAGCGACTATGTGACCATCGTCCCGATGGGCACCGAGGACGGGACGCTTGGCGAATACAGCCGCACCCGCAACGGCAATCCGCTTAAATTGGCAATGCCGCCGGAGCCGGGCCTATATGAGATTCGCTATGTGCTCGAGGAAGGTCGCAAGGTGCTAGGCCGCACGATGATCGAGGTTGTTCCCGTCTCCGCCTCGATTACTGTGCCCGAGCAGGTCGTTGCGGGAGCGCCGATGGACATCACCTGGGAGGGTCCAAACCGCCGCAAAGACTGGATCGAGCTCGTGGTCGCTGGGGCGCCAGCCGATGTCGAGCCGATTGCCCAAGAGCGCACGGACCGCAACGATAGCATTCGGCTGACGGCACCTCCGAGCGCCGGCGAATACAGCCTGCGCTATCGACTCGGCGAGACCGGCGAGATCGTCACCAGCGTCGATCTCATCGTCGAAGAGGTCGCCGCCTCCCTGTCGGCACCAGCGACGGCGGCCCCCGGAGAGGTGATCACGATCGGTTGGGACGGACCTGGTGGCGAGCGTGATCGCATCGCGCTTGCCGAGGCCGATCAGAGCACCTTCCAGTGGCTCAGCGCAGAATCCATCCGCACCGACGAAGGCGATGGCGTGCAACTGACAGCGCCCAATGACCCCGGAAGCTATGAGCTTCGCTATGTCGACGTCACCAACGGCGTCGTGTTAACCACCCAGACCATCGAGGTGCGCTAACGGCAGCGGGCACCGAGCCAAGGAAGGTGTGCGCCGCTGTCGCCTCATTCGGCACCGAGCATGTAGGCTAGATCCAGCTCGATGGCCTCGAATGGCGGGATGCGCGCACTGGTCTCATCCTTAAGCGTGGCGATGACCTTATAGTGCCCGTCTTCGAGACAGTGCGCGATCAGGGTGCGGTCCTCAGGCCAAATCAGCCAGTAGTGCGGCACCTGATGGCGCTGCAGCAGCAACGGAAGCTGCAGCGTGTCCTTGCGCTCATGGCCGGGTGAGACGATCTCGCAAACCCAATTCGGTGGCCGATCCATCACGCCGCTCGGCATCCCCGGCAAGCGCTCTTTACGCCACCCGGCGAGATCATGAGTCGGGCATTCGTGCGCCTCGTAGGCGACGCTGACCTCGGTAGCGATCCACCAGCCTCCTGGGCCGGAACCGCGAGTTAGCGCATTGAGCTCGGCGCGGGCATTGCCCTGCACCACCCCATGCTGGAACCTCGCCATCGGCCGCTGAACAATCTCACCACCGATCAGCTCGACGCGCTCATGGTGGGACAGCAGCAAATCATCGATTGTCTTGAGCTTACGAGCTTCCATCGGCCATGCCTCCAACGCTAGCGGTTTGACCATCATCGCCCGATTGTCTCAATGCCTAGCCTGTTCTACCAGACCGGCGCCACCTGCCCATCTTGACCAAGACAGAGCACGCCTCGACGGCCGTCATCAGCTCGGAGCGCATCGATCGGCGCTGTCTTGCCATGCTCGACCAAGGCCCGCAGCTCGGCCTCGCTGAGCGGGTGTCCGGCGATGACCTGCCAGATCACAAAGCCGCAGCCCTCTCGCCAACGCGAGCAGCCATAGCCGCGACGCCCGACGATGAGCTTGCCTTGTTGGCATTTCGGACAGCGCAACGGTCTCTGCGCTAGGGCGCGACGCATCTCGACCAGGAGCGCAGGCATCTCCGCTGCCTCAGCCCTCTGCGACTCAGTTGTCGTCGCTGTTTGCGGGTTGGGTGGCGCAGTCCAGGGTCGGCTTGTGGCTTTGGTCTTCGCGCTGGCTCGGGCTTCGGTTCGACCCTGGGCCGAAGCCTTAGCCGGAGCCTGCGTCGGATTGGCGCCGCGACCATCACCAGCAGCAGAACGCGCGCGCTTCCCAGCTTGTCGGCTGCGACTTGCAGCAGCTGAGTCAGCCGGTTGCGGTTGATGCCCAACAGCGCGACTCCGCACTCCCGTTGTGCCTCGGCGAGCCGTCTTGCCCGTCTTACCGGCGCCTCCCCTCTTACCGGCGCCGCCCGGCTTCCTGGCCGCAGAGGCAGCACGCGCCGCAGCGGCCCGCTCCAGTGGTAGAGCAGCACCTCTCGCGACCTGCGGGATCAGCTCAGTGACGAAACGGTTGATGTCCGCGTGGAAGGCCGTGGCCTCGGCGTGCCCCTCCTCGATATCCTTCAATCGCTGCTCCCAGTCGGCAGTCAGCTCGGCACTCTTGAGCGGCTCGGCAACTAGGCCGATGAGCGCCCGCCCCTTCTCGGTCGCCACAATCTGTTTGCGCTGCCGCTCGACGTAGCCGCTGCGGATCAGCTTCTCGATGGTCTCGGCGCGGGTCGCCGGAGTGCCGAGCCCGGCGTCCTTCATCGCCGCGGCCAGAGCCTTGTCCTCGATCTCGCGACCGGCGTATTTCATGGCGTTAAGCAGGGTCGCGTCCTCGAAACGCTTCGGCGGCTGGGTCTCGCGCTCGGCCAGCTCGAGCGCCGTGACATGGACTGTCTGGCCTTGGGTCAACGCCGGCAGCAGCGATGCGTCGTCGGCCTTCGCGCTCGGGGACACCAAACGCTGTCCATCAGTGCCCGCCGACGCGGACTGGACGAGACGGCCGAGCTGGCGCGGATCAGCGCGCGTCCAGCCTGGATCGACCACCACCCGACCTTTGGCGATAAAGCTCCCGCCGCCGATGTCGAGCTCGACCTGGGTCTCCTCGACGCGCTGATCAGGCAAGAACACGGCAACGAAGCGTGCGGCCACCAGGTCATAGATGCGCCGCAATGGCTCGGGCAGCGCAGATGGCGCTCGAGTCGCGGTCGGCAGGATGGCATGATGATCGGTGAGCTTGGTCTGGTCGACATAGGCGCGCCCAAGCCGATGACCGCCCTCCAATCGCGCCAGCGCCTCACCCGCCAGTGGATGCTCGAGCTGCTGCAGGATGCCGGGCAGCTGCGGTACCAGATCCTCGCCGATGTGGCGGCTCTCGGTGCGCGGATAGCTGATCAGCTTATGGGTCTCGTAGAGGCTCTGCGCCAGCTCCAGGGTCTTGGCCGCGGTGAAGCCGTAGCGCCGATTGGCCTCGCGCTGCAGTGTGGTGAGGTCGAATAACGGCGGTGGGCGGTTGCGTTGTGGCTTCGTCTCGACCGAGACGACAGTCCCCAGGTTCTCCGGGCGAATGCGCTCGCGCAGTCGATCGCGCAAAGCCTCAGCCTCGGCCTTGTTGTCGAGCCGAGTCGGATGCTCGCTCGAATCGCTGCTCGCTGGCTGACCTGCCCACTGGCTTGGCAGCGGCTTGTGGTACTTGGCCTCGAAACCCTCGGCCAGCTGAGCGGTGAGTTCATAGAAGGGTGTTGGTACGAAGGCATCGATAGCCTGATCGCGGGCGACGATCATCGCCAGGGTCGGCGTCTGTACCCTGCCGATGGTGCAGAGCACCCGGTTGTGGACCGTATAGGCACGGGTCAGATTCATGCCGATCAACCAGTCGGCCTGGGCTCGGGCGCGTGCTGCAGCCGCCAGCGCATCGTAATCATGGCCGTCGCGCAGCTGATCGAGGCCAGCGCGGATCGCCGCATCGGTCAGGCTCGAGATCCAGAGCCGCTGCACCGGTTTGCGAAAGCGCGCATGCTCGGCGATGAGGCGAAAGATCAGCTCGCCCTCACGCCCGGCATCGGTCGCGCAGATCACCCGCTCGGTTGCGGGGTCGGTGAGCAGCGCCTTGACGACCTTGAACTGGGCTGCGGTCTTCTTGTCGGTCCGCAGCCGCCAGCGCTCCGGCAGCATCGGCAGTTGCGCGAACGACCAGCGCCCCGCCCAGGCCTCGCCATAGGCATCCGGCTCGGCGAAATGCACCAGATGCCCTAACGCCCAGGTCACGCGCCAACCCTGTCCCTCCAGGTAGCCCTCACGACGAGCACGCGCGCCAACGATGCGCGCGAGATCCCGCGCGACGCTGGGTTTTTCAGCGACGATGACGCGCATCGACTAAAGCGCCGCCAGGCGAGGTCTCGAGCCAATCCGACCGATGCCTGACCTCCGAAAGCTCGCCGCGCCTCTCTGTGTGGCGACTCGAGATCTGATGTCGTAAGGCGCTAAACTGCTCCAAGATCAGAGGTTCAATGGTGTCGGTCATGGCCATGGCCGGTGACCTGAATGGTTCAATCGGTGGAGCCCACTTTCCCGATCAAGACCTAGGGCTGGAGAGGAGGCGGCGTGCCAGGATAGAAATCATCGTTCAGCAGTTGTTCCGCGCCATAGGGACAGCGCTCAGGGAAGGTGGCTAACGGCAGACGGGTTTCCTTGTGCGCGAGCCTGACGGCGGCAGGATAGGCGCCGGTAACGGCATCCTCAAGCTGGGATTTCAAGCCAGGAGATTCGCTCAACAGCTCTGCGATCTGCTCACGCTGTTGGATGATGGTCGAGCGCCAGCTGCGTCCATCGAATTCGCGCCAGCGCTCGGACAGGTTTTGATATTGAAACTCCCACTTCAGCAAATGCGCGATCAGCACCAACAACCGGCTGTGCAGTTCACGCCGATCGCTCTTGCTCATATCACTCAGCTCTTCCAACAAATGCTCGATATCGAGCGCGTCGAAGCGCCGCGCACGCAGTAGCTCGGCATTGCGCTTGGCCCAAGCGCTGTAGTCGGTCTGATACAGCGTCGCAAGATCAGTCATGGGAATGGGTGATGTGTATGAAAGCGCTCATGCTAGGCCTGATCCAACGCGATCTTCAGAAAACTCACCGCGCATCTCCGTTTGAAGGCTTGCGATCTGATTTCGTAAGGCACGAAACTGCTCCAAGATCAGATGCTCGATGTTATCGGTCATGGTTGGTTACCTGATGCGACGCTGAGCGAAAGCGCTCCTACTCCGGATCATAGCCCAAGACTGGCGATAGCCAGCGCTCGGCCTGTTCCAAAGTCCAGCCCTTGCGCGCTGCGTAGTCCTCGACCTGGTCCTTCATGATCTTGCCGGTGCCGAAATAACGCGACTGCGGATGCGCGAAGTACCAGCCGGAGACCGCCGCGGTGGGCAGCATCGCGAAGCTCTCGGTGATGGTCAGGCCGATGCGCTCGTCGGGCTTGAGCAGCTCCCAGAGGGTGCCCTTCTCGGTATGATCCGGGCAGGCCGCGTAGCCGGGTGCCGGGCGGATGCCCTCGTACTTCTCGGCGATCAGCGCGTTGTTGTCGAGCTCTTCATCTGGCTTGTAGCCCCAGAGCGTTGTGCGCACCAGCTGATGCAGCCGCTCGGCGAAGGCCTCGGCCAGGCGGTCGGCCAGGGCCTTGAGCATGATCGAGCTGTAGTCGTCGTGATCGGCCTCGAAACGCTCCAGATGCTCGTCGATGCCGATGCCGGCAGTGACTGCAAAGCCGCCAACCCAGTCACGCTTGTGCGAATCCGCCGGGGCCACATAGTCGGCGAGGCTGACATTCGGCTGACCCTTGCCGGCGGTGCGTTGCATCTGTTGGCGGAGCATGCGCAGGGTAGCGCTGACCTCGCTGCGGGTCTCGTCGGAGTAGATCGCGATGTCGTCGTCACCGATCCGATTGGCCGGGAAAAAGCCGCAGACGCAGCTTGCTTGCAGCCAGCGCTCCTTGACGATCCGCTCGAGGAAGGGCACGGCGTCATCGAACAGCTGCTGCGCCTCCTTGCCGACGACCTCGTCGGTAAGGATGGCCGGATACTTGCCAGCTAGCTCCCAGGCCTTGAAGAACGGCGTCCAGTCGATGTAGTTGACCAGATCGTCGAGCGGATAGTTGTTGACGGTCAGGATGACGCCGTCGCCACTACGCTCGAGCTTGATGTCTTTAGCATCGAGCCCTGGTAGCGCGGCCGCCAGCGCGGCCGCCGGATCGCCGCCTAACCTCGCCGCCGCTGCATTGTCGGCTTCATTCGCCGATGCGACCGCATCGCCACCCTGCCCCGGCTCGGCTCCCGCGGCCAGGATCGCCGGCTTCGGCGGCTCATAGCTCGCCCAGTCGATCTCGGTCTTGTTCGCCCGCGCCGCGACGATATCCATCAGCTTGCTGGTCTTGCCCTTGGCCTCGCGCTTCGCGCGCACCTCGGCATACTCCTCGACGATACCGGCAACGTAGCCGTCGCGCTGGGTCTTGCTCAGCAGATTCGAGACCACGCCCACTGCGCGCGAGGCGTCCGGCACATAGATCACCGGCTCCTCGCGCTGCGGGGCGATCTTCACCGCGGTGTGCACCTTCGAGGTGGTCGCGCCACCGATCAGCAGCGGCTGGGTCATGCCCTGGCGCTTCATCTCCTTGGCGACATGGACCATCTCGTCGAGCGACGGCGTGATCAGCCCGGACAGCCCGATGATGTCGGCGTTCTCCTCGCGCGCCCGCTGCAGGATGGTCTCGGTCGGCACCATGACGCCCAGATCGACGACGTCGTAGCTGTTGCACTGCAGCACCACGCCGACGATGTTCTTGCCGATGTCGTGCACGTCGCCCTTGACGGTGGCGATCAGGAACTTGCCGTTGCTCTCGTGCTGGGTGCCAGAGGCCTCCTTCTCGGCCTCGAGGTACGGGAACAGATAGGCCACCGCCTTCTTCATCACGCGCGCCGATTTGACCACCTGCGGCAGGAACATCTTGCCTTCGCCAAACAGATCGCCGACCACGTTCATGCCGTCCATCAACGGCCCTTCGATCACGTGCAGCGGTTTTTCGGCGGCCTGGCGCGCGGCCTCGGTGTCCTCTTCGATATATTCGGTGATGCCCTTGACCAGCGAATGCTCCAGCCGCTTGTTGACCTCCCAGCTGCGCCACTCGAGGTCTTCGACCTTCTCGGCGCTGGAGCCGTCGCCCTTGTACTTTGGCGCCAGGTCGAGCAGCCGCTCGGTCGAGTCGTCGCGACGGTTGAGGATCACGTCCTCGACCGCCTCACGTAGCTCCTCAGGCAGATCGTCGTAGATCGCGAGCTGACCGGCGTTGACGATGCCCATGTCCATGCCCGCCTTGATGGCGTGGTACAGGAACACGGCATGGATCGCCTCACGCACCGGGTTGTTGCCGCGGAACGAGAACGAGACGTTCGAGACGCCGCCCGAGACCTTCGCATGCGGCAGGGTCTGCTTGATCTCGCGGGTGGCCTCGATGAAGTCGACCGCGTAGTTGTTATGCTCCTCGATGCCGGTCGCGACCGCAAAGATATTGGGGTCGAAGATGATGTCCTCGGCCGGGTAGCCGACCTGCTCAGTCAGGAGCTTGTAGGCGCGGGTGCAGATCTCGACCTTGCGCGCCTGAGTATCGGCCTGGCCGACCTCATCGAAGGCCATCACG
>NZ_JBUDPI010000017.1:0-22989 GCF_054919635.1 Halochromatium sp.
ATCGCCGGGCTGGTCGCAGACGGCTACGATGCTGCCCGACTTACTGTGAGCGACCCCGATACCGCGAAACGTGAGGCCCTCGCCACGCAGTTCGGCATCACGGCTTGCGCTCAAGCCCTGGACGCGATCGATGCCGCTGCGGTCATCGTCCTCTGCGTCAAGCCACAGGTGGCGTCGGTCGCCTGTCGCGAGGTCGGGGCTCTGCTCAGCGAGCCCTTGCCGTTGGTCATCTCGGTGATGGCCGGCGTCACCGAGGCATCGATCCATGGCTGGCTCGGACAGCCCGCGCCGCTGGTGCGCGCGATGCCCAACACCCCGGTGCTGGTGCAATCCGGCGCGATCGGGCTTCACGCCAGCGTCGGCACCTGGGCCAAGCAAGCCAACCTGGCCGAAGAGGTCATGCGCGCCGGCGGTCTCACGCACTGGGTCAAGAGCGAGGCCGAGCTGGATACGGTCACCGCCCTCTCCGGCAGCGGACCGGCCTACTTCTTCCTGTTCATGGAGGCGCTCGAGGAGGCTGCTATCGCCGAGGGGCTCGACCCCGAGGGCGCTCGGCTGCTCAGCATCCAGACCGCCCTTGGCGCCGCGCGGATGGCGGTCGAGAGCGATGAGTCGCCGCAACAGCTGCGCCAGCGCGTGACCTCGCCGGGCGGCACCACCGAGCGTGCCATCGCGGTGTTCAAAGAGGGCGGACTGCCGGCCTTGACGCTGCGCGCGCTCGCTGCTGCTCGACAACGCGCGCATGAGCTTTCCGAACTGATCGCGGAGGAAAAATGACCGAGGCCTACTTTACCAACCCCCTGATCTTCCTGGTCAAGACCCTCTTCGGGCTCTATATCACGCTGGTGATCATCCGCTTCCTACTGCAGTGGGCGCGGGCCGACTTCTATAACCCGATCTCTCAATTCGTGGTCAAGCTGACCTCGCCGGTGCTGCGGCCACTGCGCAAGGTCATTCCTGGTTATGCAGGGCTGGATCTATCCGCCGTCGCGCTGGCCTGGGTGCTAAAGGCCTGCGAGTTGGCGATCCTATCGCTGCTGATGGGGCTGGGCCGTAACCCACTCGCGGCACTCGGCTGGGCGCTGCCTGGCCTGGTCTCGCTAGTCATCAGCATCTTCCTGTTCGCGGTCCTGATTCGCGTGATCCTCAGCTGGGTCAATCCAGACCCCTACAACCCCGCGGTCATGCTGCTCAGCGATGTCACCGACCCCGTCATGCGCCCCGCGCAGCGCCTGATCCCACCGATGAGTGGTATCGATCTGTCGCCGATGGTGGTGATG
This sequence comes from Halochromatium sp., assembly GCF_054919635.1. NCBI lineage: Bacteria > Pseudomonadati > Pseudomonadota > Gammaproteobacteria > Chromatiales > Chromatiaceae > Halochromatium > Halochromatium sp. The sequence goes on from NZ_JBUDPI010000017.1 coordinate 1,281, forward strand.
ATCGGCCTGGTGCTGCTCGAGATGCTGTTGCTGCCGCCGTTGCGGCTGCTGACGGGCAGCCCCTTCTAACAGCCTGGCGTCGGCGCTTGACCTGCATCGCGGATCAACCCAGAGGCAATCAACCCAGAGGTGCTCAACTCAGCTCATGACGACCGCCAACTGGTATCGTTGGGACGGAAACGACCTACTGCTGAGGCTTCGCATTCAGCCACGCGCCGGCCGCACCGCCTTCGCCGAACCGTTTGGCGATGCGCTGAAGGTAAAGCTCAAGGCACCGCCGGTCGATGGCCGGGCCAACGCCGAGCTGCTGCGCTTTATCGCCGAGCGCTTTGGCGTCTCGCGCAGCGCAGTCGAGCTGGTCAGTGGCCAACAGAGCCGGACCAAGCAGTTACGCGTCAAGAGCCCGCGCGATCTGGCGTTGGTCAGCGAGGCGCGAGCCACCTAAAGCACGAACACCTGCCAAAGCGCATAGAGACCAAACCCGATCACCATCAGGCCAGCAAGCTGACGCAGCCAGCGCTGCTCACTGAGCCGCGCGGCAGCACCCGCCAAGAGGCCAAGCCCGAGCAGATTGGGCAAGGTGCCGAGGCCGAACACCAGCATCAGCAGAGCGCCCTGCAGTGGCCCACCCGAGGCTGCAGACCAGATCAGCACGCTATAGACCAGCCCACAGGGCAGCCAGCCCCAGATCAGGCCAACTGCTAGTGCCTGCGGCCAATGGCGCACAGGTAGAAACCGGCGTCCGAACGGCTCAACCCAACGCCATAACTGCGCCCCCAGACGCTCAACCAAAGTCAACCCTTGCCACCAACCACCCAAATAGAGCCCAAGGGCAAGCATGAAACCAGCGGCGATCAGATAAAGCACCCGCTGCGCCAGATGCAGCGGCAGAAACTCGAGCGCTACCGCACCCAGAGCACCCATCAGCGCACCAGCGATTGTGTAGCTCAGGATGCGCCCGCTGTTGTACGCAAGCTGAAACGGAATCTGGCGCGACAGCTGCTGGCGCTGCTCGCGTGGCAACCCAGCGGTCAGGGTCGCCACGATGCCAGCGCACATGCCGACACAGTGGACGCCGCCCAGCAGGCCGACCAGCCAGGCGGTGAGCAATGAGCCCGTCATCATCCGCAGCGCCCCCGCGGACGGGAGGCTCGACCCGAGCTATCATGCCGGCCCGGTAACGACAAGAGAGGCCAGACGGCGCCATGCATTCCTATCAACGAGAGTTCCTCCGCTTCGCGATCGAGGCCGGCGTCCTGCGCTTCGGCAGCTTCACCCTCAAGTCCGGTCGCATCAGCCCCTACTTCTTCAATGCCGGCGGCTTCGATACGGGCGCCAAGCTCGGCAAGCTTGGACATTTTTACGCCCAGGCCATTATCGCCACCGGTTTGCATACCGACGTGCTCTTCGGGCCCGCCTACAAGGGTATCCCGCTCGCCGCAGCCACGGCCATCGCGCTCGCCCATGAGCACGGTTGCGAGACGCCGTTCGCCTTCAACCGCAAAGAGGCCAAAGACCATGGTGAAGGCGGCGTCATCGTCGGTAGCGCCCTGAGGGGCAATGTGCTCTTGATCGATGATGTAATCACCGCCGGCACCTCGGTGCGCGAATCCGCGGCACTGATCGAACAGGCCGGGGCCCGGCTCGCCGGCGTGATTATCGCACTGGACCGCCAAGAGCGCGGCGAAGGCCGTACCTCGGCCATCCAAGAGGCGCGCGAACGCTACGGCATCCCTGTGCAGAGCATCGTCAACCTGGACAATCTGATCCAATATGTCGATGAGAGCGGCATCTCGAAGGAGACACTCGATCAGCTCTCTCGCTATCGGGCTGATTATGGAAGCCAATAACAACCGAGGGTGAGCGATGAGGCTTGTGGCAATACGCAAAACCTCGACCAGGTCGCAGTTCCACCGATGACCAACCGCTAGGCTTGAAGCGTGACTCCGGCGAGGCGGCAACGCGTCGCTCTGCGGCCTTCAGCCACCGCAGGGCGACGCGCCAGCCATTTGGGCCTGCTTTCTGCGTCCGTCTCCTGACTGCCAGGCGAAAGTTCATCGCTCGCGATTCAGTCACCGCCCACTGATCAAGGTCCCCACGCCTTCATCGGTAAAGAGATCCAGCAGCACCGCATGCTCGACGCGCCCGTCGAGGATGTGGGCCGCGCGCACCCCACTCTGCACGGCTTCGAGCGCGCAGCGGATCTTCGGTAGCATCCCCCCGTGGATCACGCCCTCGGCGATGAGCTGATTCACCCGCGCGACCTCGAGCTGCCGGATCAGCGCGCCCTGCTCATCGAGCAGCCCAGCGGTGTTGGTCAGCAACACCAGCTTCTCCGCTTGCAGCACCTCGGCCATCTTGCCGGCCACAAGATCGGCATTGATGTTGTATGAAAACCCATCCTTGCCGACGCCGATGGGCGCTACCACTGGGATGAAATCGCCTTGCACCAGCAGATTGATCACGCCCGGATCGATGCTATCGACCTCACCGACGTGCCCGAGATCAAGGATCTCTGGCACCTCGAGCTCCGGCGCATCACGGCGCAGCATCAGCTTGCGGGCGCGGATCAGATCGCCATCCTTGCCGGTCAGGCCCACCGCAGCACCGCCATGGCGATTCAGCAGATTGACGATCTCCTTGTTCACCAAGCCGCCGAGGACCATCTCGACCACATCCATGGTCTCGCTGTCGGTCACGCGCATCCCTTGCACAAACTCACTGGCCTTGCCAAGCCGTTTGAGTAGGTCGCCAATCTGTGGCCCACCGCCGTGCACCACCACCGGGTTGATCCCGACCAGCTTCATCAACACGATGTCGCGCGCGAAGCCGTTCTTCAGCGACCGCTCGACCATCGCGTTACCGCCGTATTTGATGACGATGGTCTTCCCGGAGAAGCGACGGATATAGGGCAGCGCCTCAGTCAGGACATGGGCGATATTCTGGGCGCTCTCTGCAGCAATCGACATCAAAACTCCTCGCATCAACAGATCGGCATCCAAAGGATGGCCGATTTAGATAGACTCGCGGACAAGGCCGCTGCCCCGATAGGGCTGATGATCGCCGCTGCGGTAGTGATCAATGCCGACCGCTATGGCCAAAACCACCCTCACCGCGCTCGCTCTGATCGAACGCGGTCACCAGCTCAAGCTCGGCATGGACCACCGGCACCAGGATCAGCTGGGCGATGCGCTCTCCGATCTCGATGCAGAAGGGCTTGGCGCCGCGATTCCAGCAGGAGACCATGAGCTGGCCCTGATAATCGGAGTCGATCAGCCCGACCAGATTACCAAGCACGATGCCATGTTTGTGACCAAGCCCGGAGCGCGGCAGGATCATCGCCGCCAGGCCGGGATCGGCGATATGGATGGCAAGTCCTGTCGGAATCAGCTCAACCGCCCCTGGGGCTAGCTCGAGCGGCGCCTCCAACATCGCGCGCAAATCCAGCCCAGCGGACCCGAGCGTCGCATAGGCCGGCAGCGGAACATCCCGGCCGATGCGCTCATCGAGGACCCTAACCTGCAGATTGTGCGGCATAACGTTCGGCGATCAGGTCAGCGAGCGCGGTGGCCAGCGCAGGCTTTGACATCAAAGGCAGCTCACGCCGACCACCGCCTGGCCACAGGCAGATCAGCGCGTTCTCATCGGACTCGAATCCACCGCGATCCTTACCCACCCGATTGGCGGCTATCATCGACAGGTGCTTGGCCTCGAGCTTACCCCGTGCATAGTCCTCCGGATCATCGGTCTCGGCCGCGAAACCCACGGTAAACGGCGGCTTCGGCAAGGCCGCAACCCCGGCGATGATATCGGGATTGCGCACCAACTCCAGGGTCATCTCGTCGGCCGACTTCTTGAGCTTGCTGTCGGCAGCACGCGCTGGCCGATAGTCGGCGACCGCTGCAGTGGCGACGAAGAGATCACAATCGGCAACCCGCGCCATCACCGCCGCCTCCATCTCCAGCGCGGATTCGACATCGACCCGCGCGATCCCGATTGGCGCCGATGCACTGGTCGGGCCAGCCACTAGGATGACCTGTGCCCCGCAGGCAAGCAACGCCTCGGCCAGCGCATACCCCATCTTGCCTGAGCTACGGTTGCCGATGAACCGCACCGGATCGATCGCCTCGCGCGTCGGCCCCACGGTCATCAGCACGCGCCGGCCCGCAAGTGGATGTCCGTCAGCGCATTCATCGGACCAAAAGGCCAATTCATGGGCCAGCGCGCTGACGCCTGTTGTGCCGCGGTCCAAGCCCAGGCTCGGAGCCAAGACCTGGCCAATACCCGAGCCAATGCCCGATCCAGCACCTAAGCCGGTATCCATTGCAGAAGCCAAGGTGGCCCGCTGACCGCCATCTGCACCCAGCATTGAGCTCGGTGCAGTGGTTGGGGCATCTGGCTTGATCGCTTCGCTGCTCGTCTCATCCTCGCCCAGGCCGGATGAGGTCAAGTCCGATTGCAGCCATCCCTGATCTCCCAGCATCGCCTCGGCGATCGCGCCCGGCTCCACCATGCGCCCAGCGCCCTGCTCGCCACAGGCCTGCTCGCCCACCGCCGGCCCGATCAGACGCACACCGCGCTCAGCCAAGCGCCGTGCATTCTCCTGCGTCGCAGGATGCGCCCACATGCGTTGGTTCATCGCCGGGGCGATCGCCACTGGCGCCTCAGTCGCCAAGACCAGCGTGGTCAACAGATCATCGGCCAAACCGCAGGCGAGGCGGGCGATCAGATCGGCCGTCGCCGGTGCAATCAGTACCAGATCGGCCCAGCGCGCCAACGCGATGTGATCCATGCCAGCCTCGGCCTCCGGACTCAGCAGATCGCTGCGCACCGGGTGGCCGCTGAGTGCCTGCAAGGTCAGCGGCGCAATGAACGCTTGCGCAGCCGGTGTCATCACCACTCGCACCTCGGCGTCGCGCTCGATCAGACGTCTGACCAAATCCGCGCTCTTGTAGGCTGCGATCCCGCCGCTGATCCCAAGCAGCACCCGCAGCGGGCGCGCCTGCTGCTCTGCCATAGTCCGCTCCGACATCTTCGCTTAGGGGCTTTGCGCTGGCTCGTTGGTCGACATTCGTCAATGATACCGGATCAGTCACCGTCTGGAGCCCAAGAGAGCACCTATGACCAAGATCACGGATCTGCCAGAAGACGAGCGCCCGCGCGAGAAACTACTCAAGCGTGGCGCCAATTCACTGACCGACGCCGAGCTCTTGGCGATCTTCCTGCGCACTGGCGTCGCCGGCAAGAGCGCCATCGATCTCGCCCGCGACCTGATTCATACCTTCGGTGGCTTATCCGGCCTCTTAGCTGCGAGTCAGCGCGACTTCTGCCAGGCCAAGGGGCTCGGGGACGCCAAGTTTGTGCAATTACAGGCCGTGATGGAGATCAACCGCCGCTACCTGCGCGAGGAGATCACCGGCCGCGACGTCCTGACAAGCCCCAATGCCACTCGCGACTATCTCAAATTGCGCCTGCGCGGCCTCTCGCATGAGGTCTTCGCCTGCCTCTTCCTCGACAACCGCCACCGCGTCATTGAATACCAAGAACTGTTTCGGGGCACCATCGATGGCGCCAGCGTACACCCAAGGGAGGTCGTCAAGGAGGCCATTCGCTGGAACGCCGCTGCAGTCATCTTTGCCCACAACCATCCGAGCGGGGTCGCCGAGCCCAGCCAGGCGGACCTGCGGATCACCAAGCGTTTACAGGATGCGCTCGACCTGATCGATGTGCGCGTGCTCGATCACATCATCGTCGGCGAGGATGAGGGTACCTCGTTCGCCGAGCGCGGCCTCATCTAGAGCGCTGATCGAACAGTCCGGCGATCTAGCCGGCGATCTAGCCGGCGATCTAGCCGGTGATCTAGCCGGCGATCTAGCCGGCGATCTAGCCGGCAATCTAGGAGTTGACGCTCGTTGCATTTTCCATTAGCTTTTACCGGCTTAGCTATTTGCGTTCGTCGCGACCCCTCTTCGTCCCGCGTCGGCGGCGCGCGTCGCGGCAACGGTCGGCCCGAGGCCCAAGCATTCTCGCCCGCCCACCGCCGCAGAGATCATCTGCATCGGAGCACTGCATCATGTCCAAGATCTGTCAGGTCACCGGCAAACGGCCGCTGACCGGTAACAACGTCTCTCACGCCCACAACAAGACCAAGCGTCGGTTCCTGCCCAATCTGCATTACCATCGCTTCTGGGTCGAGAGCGAGAAGCGCTGGGTTCGCCTGCGTGTCTCGACCAAAGGCATGCGTGTCATCGACAAGCTTGGCATCGACGCGGTCCTCTCCGACCTCCGCGAGCGCGGCGAGCGCGTCTGAAGCATCTACCGAATCACCTAGGAGCGAGCAACCATGGCCAAGGCCGCACGCGAGAAGATTCGCCTGAACTCCAGCGCTGGAACCGGGCACTTCTATACCACGACCAAGAACAAGCGCAATCAACCGGGCAAGATGGAGATCAAGAAGTTTGATCCGGTCGTGCGTCAGCACGTGATGTATAAGGAAGGCAAGATTAAGTAGCGCTCCAGCAGAGACGCGCGGCTAGCGAATCGGCGGTCGCGGGCCGCGTCGCATCCAAGGCCGGCAGCGATCCGGCAACGGAATCGATCTGGCTCGCTCGATCTCGAAGGCGGCATGCTTGCCGCCCGAAGCGGCCGGACAATCGCGAGCGAAGCCGGCCTCGACCAGCAGACGTCCTACCCGAGTCCCATCGCCCAGCTCACACCAACCGCTGATGGCCGCGCTCTCCCCTCTTTGGCAGCCTCGGCAGCGCAGCGACTGGCTAAGTAGCCGCTGCTGCAGATAGCGACGAGCCGCGCGCACGTCAGCTGGCTTGTTGGTGATCACAACCTCATCCAACCGCACCTGCACCTCGCCGATCTGGATGACCCGCGCGCTCGGCACCGCGTTCACTTCACCTTCAACCGCTGCATGGCAGAGCCATTGGCGCAGCAGTCCGAGCAGCGGCAATGCCAGCACCATGATCAGCACGAGCCAGCGGGGCGCTCGGCCGATGAGTGTCGACCGACCCCGCCGCCCGAATCGCTGCATCAAGGCCGTCTAATGCACGCTCGGCGATGCAGCCGCCTGCTGCTGCGCGCCCTCCTCTTCTGCCAACCGTCGTTCCACGGCACCGGGAGACTGGGTGCGTCGAGCCAAGGCCGAGTACGCCACGGGCACCACGAACAGCGTAAACAGCGTCGCCGCAAGCACACCCGAGAGGATCACCGTGCCGATCACCGTGCGCGTCTCGGCACCGGCGCCGCTGCTCAGCAGCAATGGTATCGAGCCAGCCGCGGTGGTGATACCGGTCATGATGATCGGCCGCAAGCGCACGTCAGCGGCCTCCAGCAAGGCCTCATCGAACCCCTTACCCTGGTCGCGAAGCTGATTCGCAAACTCGACGATCAGAATGCCATTCTTCGCCGACAGCCCCACCAGCATGATCAGGCCAATCTGGCTGTAGATATTCAGCGACTGCCCTGTCAGCCAAAGCCCCAGCAAGGCCCCGGCCATCGCTAGGGGCACGGTGAGCATGATCACCAGCGGATGGACCCAGCTCTCGAATTGGGCCGCCAGCACCAGATAGACCACTGCGATGCCGAGCAGAAAGACGAATAGGATGCCCTGACTAGAGTCCTCGAAGTCCGCCGACTGCCCCTTGTAGTCGATGATCGCTTGCTCTGGAAGATGCTCAGCCGCGAGAGCGTCTAGATAGGCCAGGGCCTCACCCAACGGCAGATCGTCAGCTAGATTCGCCTCCAGGGTGATCGCACGCACCCGGTTGTAGCGATTCAGGCTCTTGGACTCTGCGGTCTCAGTGACCCGGACCAGGTTCGAGAGCGGGATTAGCTCACCGGTCTGCTGCGAGCGTACGTACAGATTGCTTAAGCTCGCTGGAGTGCGCTGCTCGTCGCGCTCGCCCTCAATGATGACATCGTATTCCTCTCCGGCATCCAGATAGGTCGTCACTCGGCGCGAACCGAGCATGGTCTCCAACGTGCGACCGATCGTCTCAACCGTCACGCCGAGGTCCGCGGCGCGGTCGTAATCGATCTCGACTCGCAGCTGCGGCTTGGTCTCCTTGTAATCCCAATCAAGCCCTTGCAGACCAGGATTGTTCTTCTCGATCTCGGTGACCAGCGTATCGCGCCAAGCCGCCAGCTCCTCATAGGTGCCACCGCCAATGACGAACTGGACCGGTTTCGCAATCCGCGCGCCGAACCCCTGGCGCATTACCGGAAACGCACGCACCCCGGGTAGGTCGCTGAGCTTGGCGCGGATCTCATCCATTACCACCTGGCTGGGCCGCCGCTCGCCGAACGGGGCCATCACCATGATCACGATGCCGCTATTGAAGACCTCGGTATTGCCAAAGGCCCGGGGCGCGCGCACCAAGACCCGGATCGCCTCGCCGGACTCGGCATAGGGCAACAGACGGCGCTCGATCTCGTCCATATACTCTTCCATGTAACCGTACGACGCCCCCTCCGGACCATTCACCAAGACGAAAAAGGCGCCCCGGTCCTCGCGTGGCGCATACTCCTTCGGCAACTGCTCGAACAGCCACCAGGCCAACCCGAGGGTGACGATGAGCAGCAGCACAATCAGCCACCGCTGGTGTAAGAAGAAGGCCAACACCCGCGTGTAGCCAGCGCGCAGGCGCTCGAATGCCCAATCGACACCGGCGGTCAGGCTGAGCCGCTGATGCGATTCCGGCAACACCTTCGAGGCCAACATCGGCGATAGGGTCAAGGCCACGAAGGTCGAGACGCTCACCGCCGCCGCCATGGTCAATGCGAACTCCGAGAACAGCCGCCCGATGTCGCCCTGCAGGAAGGCAATCGGCAAGAAGACAGCGACCAGGACGATGGTGGTCGCGATGACCGCGAAGCCGACCTGGCGCGTGCCCCGATAGGCCGCAACCAAGCGCGTCTCACCATACTGTTCCATACGCCGATGAATGTTCTCCAGGACGACGATGGCATCATCGACGACGAGGCCGATCGCCAACACCAATGCCAGCAGCGTCAGGATATTGACCGAGAAGCCGAGCGCCAGCAGCACGCTGAAGGTCGCGATCAGCGACACTGGCACCGTCACTGCCGGCACCAGCATCGCCCGCACCGAGCCCAGGAACAGGAAGATCACCAGCACCACCAGCAGGATTGCGATCGCCAGCGTTTTATAGACCTCCTGAATGGCATCCTTGACGAAGACCGAGGTGTCATAGCTCTGGAAGATCTGCATTCCTTCGGGCAGGGTCGGATTGATGCGCGCCATCTCGGCTTTGGCACCATCCGCCACGGCAATGGTATTGGCGGTCGATTGCTTGATGATGCCCAGGCCCACCATCGGCGTGCCGTTGCCGCGGAAGAGGGTACGATCCTCTTCGGTTCCACGCTCGACGCGCGCGACATCACCCAAGCGCACCAGATAGCCATCCTCGCCACGCGCGATCACCAGTCGCGCGAAATCATCCGAGGTGCGAAAGCTACGCTCCGTGCGCACACTGAACTGACGATCGATGGATTCGACCCCGCCGGCCGGCAGCTCGACGTTCTCCGAGCGCAAGGCTTGCTCGACATCAGCCACCGTCAACCCTCGTGCGGCGAGCGCGTTGCGGTCGATCCAGACCCGCATCGCATAGGTCTGGCTGCCGCCGACACGCACCCGCGCCACGCCATCCAGCACCGAGAAGCGATCGACGAGATAGCGACGCGCATAATCGGTCAGCTCTGGCACGGTCATGTTCTCACTGGCCAGATTCAGCCACATAATCACATCATCGCTGCTGTCCACCTTCTGGATATCCGGCGGATCGGCTTCGACCGGCAGCTGGTCGAGCACGCCCGAGACTCGATCGCGGACGTCGTTCGCGGCACCATCGATGTCGCGGCCGACCTTGAACTCGATGGTGATCTTGGATTCGCCATCCTCAGAGGTCGATTCGATGCGCTCGATGCCCTCAACGCCAGCAATGCGATCCTCGATCAGCTGCGTGATACGGGTCTCGACCACGGCCGCAGCCGCGCCCGGATAGACGGTCTCGACCGAGACCACCGGTGGATCGATGTCGGGATACTCGCGCAGCGGCAAGCGATCGAAGGCCACCAGCCCAAAGGCGACCAGCAGCAGTGACAGCACACTGGCGAAGACCGGTCGAGTGACCGCAAGATCGGAGAGAATCACGGCATGCGCTCCGTCTCAGGACCCGCGGCTTCCGCCGGCTGCGCAATGAGCTCGCTCAACGGCCGACTGCCGTCATCGATGGCCCGCACCTGCACCGGCTGGCCAGGACGCGCCTTGTCCGCGCCATGGGTGATCACGCGCTCGCCCGCAGCGAGACCCGCAACGATCTCGACCTCACCGGGGCGACGCAGGCCAACCTGCACCGGCCTGCGTTGCGCTGCTGTCTGGCCCTCGGCATCGTCCTCGACGACCAGCACGGCATGCTCGTTACCGGTTTGCAGGATAGCCGCCTCCGGCACCATCACGGCCTGTCGCGGATCGCGCAACAGCTCGACGCGCATCAGGAGCCCAGGCCGCAATTGCCGCTCGGGATTCTCGATCCGCGCGCGGACCTGCACGCTGCGGGTGACCGGATCGACACGACTCGAAACACTGGCGACCTCGCCCACGAACGACCGATCACCCAGTGCCGGCGCTTGCGCCTCGATCGACAATCCTGGGACCAACGATGGCAAGAATAGGCTGGGAACCGGAAAATCCAGCTTCATCAAACGGTCGTCATCGAGCGTGGTGATCACGTCGCCGGGCTCGACGAGCGCGCCCAGGCTGATGTTGCGCAGACCAACCACGCCCGCAAACGGTGCCTTGATCAACCGATCGGCCAGCTGTGACTCGAGCGCGGCCAGCGTCGCCCGCGCGGCACGCAGGTCGCGCCGGCGCTCATCGAGCAACGAGGCCGAGGCCGATCCGGTCGCCTCAAGCGACTTCACCCGCTCGTACTGCTGCTCAGCCTCGGCGAGCCGCGCCTTTGCCTCCTCCAAGCGCGCATGCTGCTCGCGGCTGGTCATTTCGACCAGGATATCGCCCGCCTCGACGCGCTGACCATCGTCGAAGTGGATCGCCGAGATGGTCTCGGTCACCGTCGCAGTGATGGTCACGGACTCGTTCGCACGCAGCGTGCCCAGCGCGTCGACGCGATCGGCAACCTCCGCGACGCGCGCCTCGCTCAGGATCACGCCGGGCGCCTGTGGCTGAGCCACCGCGCTTCCCGCCATCAGAAGCAACCCCATAAAGCCTAGCCTTGCCTTCGACATCGTCTTCCGCTCGTCGTCTTCAGATACGATCAAAATGGGGCAATCGGCCCAGAACTCATCCCGAACTGCCGCATCTCTAGCATCCGAGCTGGCTGGGTCATCCCTCTTAAGCCGAGAGGCAAGGAAAAGCGCGAGAAGTTCGCGACAGTCGGCCGCGTTAGCGCTTTCGGCTCTTCGTTCTTGCGCCCGTCAGGGTTCGCCATCCGATATGGGTGAGCCTGCAATTTCTGAAGATGTATGGCGTGAACTCGTCATCGGTGTTCAACCCATCGGCATGCCATCCAGAGCGGAAATAATAGATCTCGACCAGATCGCCGCCTTGCTGGTAGCTGTGCGCCTCCCGACGCAACCGAGGTTTGAGGTGCGTCTGGGTCGGCTCCAACAGAGCCAGGACAGCGGCTTTCGAATCGCCAATCTGAACCAAGCTCGCCGCTTCGTCGTAGCTGGTGACAGACTGGCTGAGTGCCTGCTTGGTTTGACGGGTCGAGTAGACATGGGCGCCGATCACAGCCGCACCGATGACACAGCCCTCTAGAAGACTGCTGGCAACAATCAGTGCACCCATCAGCATCGCGTGAGACAGCCGGGGCATCGGTAGGCTGGGCGGGTGTTCCGTGTGCAGAGCACGGGTGGCAGCGAGCCCCGCGGCTCTTTCATCTGGCGGAGAGGGTGGGATTCGAACCCACGGACGGGATCAACCGTCGCCGGTTTTCAAGACCGGTGCATTCAACCGCTCTGCCACCTCTCCAAGAACGATTGCAGCCAACATGCCTAGCGGCACGGCGGCGCGATAGAATAACCGAAAGCTGTAGGCCTTGCGAGAGGTAATTTGGTAACCCGGACAGGCCGCCGGCCAGATGCCATTCAGTGTCAGCGCGTACGCCCTAACCCTATGTCGAGTTGCGCCCTAGCCTTTGTCGAGTCAAGCTCGGTGACGCCTTGTTTCGACCAGAAAAGACCACAAGAAGAACGTAGACAATAAGCGCCATGGGGTGCAATACGACACCGGTTCTCGGTATCCTTGCGCACCAAGGCAACGCGGTTGAAACCTTCGAGTCGACTAACCGGTCGAAGGTCAACAACCCGAACATCAACCTTAAGATCAATGTCCTGTTCGTTCTAGACGGAGAGAGTGCTGCTATGGCCAACCCTAACCCCTTCTCATCGAATCAGTACGCGACCACAACGCGCGCTGGCTCGGTGCTCGAGACCAACAAGGTTCTTAAGAACACCTACCTGCTGCTGGCCGCTACCCTCGGCTTTAGCGCCTTCACCGCCATGATCTCGATGGCGCTCGCGATGCCATCTTGGGTCTACCTGGTTTCGGTGATTGGCGCCATGCTGCTCGGTATGTTCGTACTGCCGCGCGCCGCCCAATCAGCGAAAGGCATCGGTGTCATCTTCCTGATCACCGGTCTGCTCGGCTTCGGCCTCGGCTCGATCCTGAGCATGTACCTCGCCCTGCCCAATGGCCCAAGCATCATCGCGACTGCCTTCGGTGGCACCGCCGTGATCTTCCTCGGCCTATCCGGCTACGCGCTGACCAGTAAGCGCGACTTCAGCTTCCTCGGCGGCTTCTTGTTCGCCGGGATGATGGTCGCCGTCGTCGCGATGGTCGCCAACATCTTCCTCAACATGCCTGCGCTGGCGTTGGCCGTGTCTGCGGCCATCATCCTGCTGATGAGCGGCTTTATCCTGTTTGATACCAGCCGCATCAAGAGCGGTGCCGAGACCAACTACATCATGGCGACCTACGGCATCTACCTCTCGATCTTCAACATCTTCATCAGCCTGCTCCAGATCCTCGGGATCATGGGCGAGGACTGATCACTGATCATCCTTTAGCCTTGCGCAACCCCGGCCCCGGCCGGGGTTTTTGTTGCCACCATTTTCGCTTACGGAGGCCCCATGGACCTCTTCCTTAAGATCGCCGCCGCCGGCGTACTAATCATGATGCTGTTTTTCCTCTGGCCGGCCTTCAAGGCCTGGCAGGAGAACGGCCCGAAGCCCGAGAAAGGCGACTGGCAGGCGGCTATCTTGCCACTCGCGGGCGTCGTTGGTCTGGTCATCGTCCTGATCATGTTGGTGCGCTAAGAAGAGGTGTCGGCAGAAGACGGGGCATTGCTCAGGTTATTCGCGGACGCCCTCTAATCATCGTCGACGAGCCTTCGCAAAGGCCTCCGCCATCGCCCCGCCGACCTCCGTCGACTCCTTGCGCCCAGACGTCGTTCTAGACCCCGAGCGCCTAGACGTATCAGCATCGATCTGCCCTCTCGCCGCCGCTCCCGGTGATCCCCGACTGCCAGCAGCAACAGAAGGGCGAGTCGCTCCCCGACCGTCTCCAGCCGCATCGGCACCAACGCCAACCGCCCCGCGCCGACCAGCCCCAGCCGCACCGCGCCGACCACTGCCCGACGACGCGACCCCAGCACGATGACCGAGACCAGCATCACCCTCGCCCTCAGGCACATCATCCAGTCGCATGCTCAGTGACACCCGCTTGCGCGGCAGATCCACCTCAAGCACCTTCACCTTGACCAACTGCCCGGTGCTGACCACCTCGTAGGGGTCCTTCACGAACCGATCCGCCAGCCGCGAGATATGCACCAGCCCATCCTGATGCACGCCAATATCGACGAAGGCGCCAAAGTTGGTCACATTGGTTACTGTCCCTTCAAGCACCATCCCCGGCTTGAGATCAGACAGCGTCTCGACCCCCTCCATGAAGCTCGCCGCCTTGAACTCCGGCCGCGGATCGCGCCCTGGCTTCTCCAGCTCCGCGATGATGTCGCGCACCGTCGGCTCACCAAAGCGCTCGTCGGCAAACTGCGCCGGCTGCAACTGCCGTAACGCCGCCCGATCACCAATCAACGCGCGAATATCGCGTCCTACCTGCTTTAGGATGCGCCGCACCACCGGATAGGCCTCCGGATGCACCGCCGAGCCGTCCAGCGGCTCATCACCGTCATTGATGCGCAGGAAGCCCGCGCACTGCTGGAAGGTCTTCTCGCCGAGGCGCGGCACCTTCTTCAACTGCGCGCGGCTGCGGAAGGCCCCCTGCTCTTCACGAAATCGCACGACGTTCTCGGCCAGTGTCTGGGTCAAGCCAGAGACCTGTGTCAACAAAGGCACCGAGGCCATGTTGAGATCCACTCCGACCGCATTGACGCAGTCCTCAACCACCGCATCCAACGTCCGTGCAAGCCCCGACTGATTCACATCATGCTGATACTGGCCGACGCCGATCGCCTTTGGCTCGATCTTCACCAGCTCGGCCAAGGGGTCCTGCAGCCGCCGCGCGATCGACACCGCGCCCCGCAGCGAGACATCGAGCGCCGGCAGCTCACGCGACGCATACTCCGACGCCGAATAGACCGAGGCCCCGGCCTCGCTCACCACCAGCGACTGCAGACCCAGCTCCGGGTGTTGACGAATCAGCTCGCGCGCGAGCTTATCGGTCTCGCGCGAGGCCGTGCCATTACCGATACTGATCAGCTTGACGCCGTGGGCTGCGGCCAGCTTGGCCAAGGCCGCAATCGACGCATCCCACTGATTCTTCCGTGCATGCGGATACAACGTATCGGTAGCAACCACAAGACCTGTCGCATCCACCACGGCCACCTTCACGCCAGTGCGCAGGCCCGGATCAAGGCCAATCGTTGGCAGTCGTCCGGCCGGTGCAGCCAGCAACAAGGCCTTCAGATTCTTCGCGAAGACGCGAATCGCTTCGGTCTCGGCAGACTCCAACAGCCGATGCTTGAGATCCAGATCCAGGCGCGTCATCAGCTTAATGCGCCAAGTCTTGCGCACCGTCTCGATCAACCAGGCAGCGCCCGGCAGCCCGTCGTCTCGGATATCGAAGCGTTGTGCGATGCGACCACGGAAGACGGCATCCGGGTCCTCGCCGTCACCAGCCAGTAGCTCGAGCGCCAAGATGCCCTGATTACGCCCTCGAAACAGCGCCAGCGCGCGATGCGACGGCACCTTGGCAATGGGCTCGGCATAGTCGAAGTAATCGGAGAACTTGGCACCCTCGGTCTCCTTGCCCTCGATCACCCGCGACACCAGAATGCCCGTCTCCCATAACTGCTCGCGCAGCTGACCGGCCAGCTCAGCATCCTCTGCAAAGCGCTCCATCAGGATTTGACGCGCGCCCTCGAGCGCGGCCGCGACATCTGCCACGCCCTTACCCACATCCACATAGGCCGCCGCCTGCTGCTCAGGGAGCTGCGCGCGATCCGCGAGCAGCGCATCCGCCAATGGCCCCAGTCCGGCCTCACGCGCCATCTGCGCCTTGGTTCGGCGCTTCGGCTTGAACGGCAGATAGAGGTCCTCGAGCCGCTGCTTGGTCTCAGCGGCCTCGATCTCAGCACGCAGCTCATCGCTCAGCTTGCCTTGCTCGTCGATGCTGGCGAGCACAGCAGACCGGCGCTCCTCGAGCTCGCGCAGATAGACCAAGCGCTGCGCCAGATGCCGCAGCTGAGTGTCGTCGAGACCGCCGGTCATCTCCTTTCGATAACGGGCAATAAACGGCACCGTGGCCCCATCGTCGAGCAGATCCACGGCAGCCTGAACCTGCCGCGGATGGCAGCCCAACTCCTGCGAGATGACTGGAATGATCGCGCCCATGAATTCTGTCACTTCTCCATCAAGACCAAACAAGGCCAGCTATTGTAGACAAGGATCAGCACTTCGATCTGCTGTTGCCGGGCCCAAACAGCACTCGGACCACTCAGCCCGTAGCCAAAGCTCGACCGACGGGTTCAGTACCAGCGCGAGGCGCCTCGCAATCTCGGCAGACTCGCCAACGGCGATCCATCGCAGCCCGAGCTGTGCGGCCGCAAGCGCTGACCCAACCAGCGCCGCATGCTCGAAACCGCCGAGACAGCCCAACGCCCGGTAGGGATCAGACAGCGCTGAGGCATACCGCCTCAGGATGCAGCTCGCATCGATCGCAGCAGCCTCCGGCAGGCTTGCCGCTGCGACTGAGCCAAGCCCAGGCTGAACCCTCTGCGACCCGCTCTGGAGTAGCTGCCTCCAAAGCTGATTCGTGACAGTCGAGCCAACGCCCTGACCTTGCGCCCAGATCAAGGAAACGCCATCGAGCTTTGCACGCTCGACAGCGTGTCGCCCGGCACTGAGCGCGAGGTCCAGCTGATGACCGTCCATCGCGGCATCTTGACGGCTATCGCGCGTGCCCGGGCCAAGAGCGAAGCGCTGCGCCGCGGGATCGATCCGAGCGCCATCATGGCGCCCGAGGTCGAGCAGGGAACGACTCAGTACACCGCAACCGACATGCGCGCCGCGATCAGCCTCAAACAGGGCTTGAGACCAAACAGCACAGGCCCGCGGGATGCTGCGCCTGAGCCCCGCCAAGGCGGCAGGCGGATCAAGCTGCTGCTCAAGACGCGGGCTCGTCTCGATGGACTGCACTGCCAGAGCCTGCACCACCCGCCCCACGCCAGAAACAGCCGATGAAAGGCCAGCTCCAATCTCGGTCGCCGGGCAGACAGCGCTGCAACCACCTCGCGCTCGCGCAAGTCCATGATCCGCGACCATCACCAACAGCCGCGCCTCTGGCGTACCAACCAATGCAGCAGGCTCCAGCTCGGGGGCCGCGGGAACCGATAGCCACCCTGGCCGACAGGGATCAGGCCTCATCCACAAACCGCCTTTGGCCGCTCCAACTGCCCCCGCAATTGCGGCTCAGCGATGGCGAGAAATGACATACCATACCGGCCATAATGCCGAGATGCGCAGACGACCATGCCCCGCCATCTCAGCGCAGCCGCGTCGAAATCCGCCAATTCAGAGCCTCCCATCTCAGAGCCAGCCATCATGGACCAACAACGCAGTATCCTGATCACCGGCTGCTCGAGCGGCATCGGCCTCGTCTGCGCGAAGGGCCTGGCACAGCGCGGCTGGCAGGTGGTTGCCTCGGCCCGGCAAGCGACCGATGTCGAGCGACTGAAAGCCGAGGGCTTGCAGGCCGTGCAGCTCGATCTGAGCGATCCCGCCACCATTACCGCCGGTCTGCAAGAGGCCTTGGCACTGACCGATCAGCACCTGGATGCGTTGTTTAACAACGGGGCCTATGGTCAGCCCGGTGCGATCGAGGATCTGACGCGCGAGACGCTGCGGGCACAGTTCGAGACCAATCTGTTTGGCTGGCACGACCTGACCCGGCAGGTCATCCCACTGATGCGCGCACAGGGGCAAGGACGCATCATCCAAAA
This sequence comes from Halochromatium sp., assembly GCF_054919635.1. Taxonomy (NCBI): domain Bacteria; kingdom Pseudomonadati; phylum Pseudomonadota; class Gammaproteobacteria; order Chromatiales; family Chromatiaceae; genus Halochromatium; species Halochromatium sp. The sequence goes on from NZ_JBUDPI010000017.1 coordinate 18,794, forward strand.
CAGCTCGGTGCTCGGCTTTGCAGCGCTGCCATTCCGGGGTGCCTATGTCGCGAGCAAGTTTGCGCTCGAGGGGCTCACCGATACCCTGCGCCTGGAGCTGCGCGGCACTGGCATCGAGGTCGTGCTGATCGAGCCCGGACCGATCCTGAGCCGCTTTCGCGATAACGCCTTTAGTGCCTATCAACGCCACATCGACCCAAGCGCTAGCCCCCACCGGGAGACCTACCGACTGATGGAAGAGCGGCTGAGCAAGGAAGGAGCCCTGCAGCCCTTCACGCTGCCGCCCGAGGCGGTACTGCGCAAGCTGATACAGGCCCTGGAGAGTCCAAGGCCAAAGCCGCGCTACTACGTCACCTTTCCCACCCATCTGCTCGGCACCCTACGCCGCTTGCTGCCAAGCCGCGCGATGGACTGGGTCCTGCGCCAGGCCTCACGCGGCGGCCGCGGCTAGGCTGACTCCCCGCTAAGACCCGTTGAGCTTAGGCTTGGACTCGGGCTGGAGCCGACCACAGCAGCGTCTGCAAATGGCGAGCGCAGCCGAACCGGCTGAGCCTCGGTCTGGGCAAAGTAGCGCATCAGGAAGGTATCGAAGTCGCAGTCATCAGCGGCCTCAATCTTTGCCTGTTTGTCGCGTGATTCGCCTGCTAGACCTTGGAACAAGGCTGCGCGGGCGGGGTCGATTTCCAGGTGCCTGAAGTGATCGCGATGACGCTCACTCAGACGACGTGCAAACTCGGCGAAGCCTTCGCCACTGGCCCGCATCTCAGCGAGCACGCGCGCCGATGGGGTCGCCTCCGGCTCAGCCATCTTGAGCTGCTGGGCTCGGAGTGCGGCGGTCATCGCACCGCCGGACTCTGCATCCATTAACGCTGCCAGCGGCTCCATCGCACGGAGCACCTGTTGCCCCCAATCGCGCAGACGGACCTCGCCATCGGCCCGGGCCAGCATTAGACCCGGGTCGCGTCCCCGATGTGCCGCGAGCACCTCATTGGCATCGATCCAACGGCGCTCGCGCGGCGAGATGGTCGGGCTCGGCATCAGGAGGCAGTAGAGCATGAACAGCGACAGGAAACGCATCTGCTCGAGCTCAACGCCAAGAGGCTCAAACAGATTCACGTCCACCGAGCGCAGCTCAACGTAACGGATGCCACGCCGGCGTAGCGCCAGCGTCGGAAACTCCATCCAGTCGGTCAGCTGTTTTGGGCGTACCGTGCTGTAATACTCGTTCTCGATCTGCAGCACATGGTCGTTGAGCTGCTCCCAACGGCCGTTGACCTTGAGACCAATCGGCTCGTAATGCGGACAGGGGGTACGGATCGCCCAGGTGAGGCTGCGCGTATAGGCATCGAGCGTATCGTAATTGGCCTTGAGGCCGGTGCCCTCCTCTTGCCGGTTCTGATAACCGATATCCCCCATGCGCAGCGAGGTCGCAAACGGATAATAGAGGGTGCTAGCATCAAAGGCATCCAGATCGGTGTTGGCCTCCTGCACGAAGCTCTTGCAGACGGCAGGTGAGGCACCGAACAGGTACGGTACCATCCAACCAAGGCGCTGCAGGTTGCGCACCATGCCCATGTAGCTTGCATCGCGGGCCTTGGCCGAGCGCGCCTGATGTGCACGGGAGTCCGAGTCCGACCCTGAGCTCGAATCAGCGGCGCAGTCAGCTGCACGATCACCACCAAGCTCGCACTGCACCAAGTCCCAGAAGGGGGCCGGCAAGGAAAAATTGAAGTGCACGCCGGCGATGATCTGCATCACTCGCCCATATCGGTTACCAAGCCCGCGCCGGTAGATGGTCTTCATCTGAGCCGCATTGGAACGACCGTACAAGGCAAGGGGGATATCGGCGCCACTCCCAATGACGCAGGGCATGCTCGCCGCCCAGAGCCGCTCGTCGCCAATCTGCTGATAGACGAACAGATGCAGATCGCGGAGGAAGTCGAGGACGGCCTGCGGATCAGCGAGCGGAGGGGTCACCAGCTCGAGCAGGGCTTCGGAAAAGTCGGTGGTGATATGCGGATGAGTCAAAGCTGAGCCGAGCGCCGCCGGATGCGGCGTCGGTGCGACGCGCCCATCGGGTGTGACCCGGAGCGCCTCCTTCTCCAACCCCACTAGCCCCTGGGCGACTAACGCGCGGACCGCTGGATCGGCGACAAGCTGCAACCGCCGAGCTGGCAGCTCGGCGAAGTAAAATTGCTCGAGCATAGAGGCGATCAGTCCCGCATCGCCGCACGCGGACGCTGATCTGCTGCCCCCTGCAGCACGATGATGTCTGCCAAGATGCGCGCTGCCTCCTGAGTCAGGATGCGATCGATGACCTCTTGCTGCTTCTCGAGTGCCTCCTCATCGACCTCATCGGCATCTTCATCCACAGGCTCAATACCGCGCGCACGCAGGAACGCAGCCTTCTGCTCTTTCAGTACCCGATCGCGCTCGTCGGACTCTGCCCGCCGCTCGCGCTCGCTCAGCGAGACCTGATTCTGAGCCTCGATCTCGCTCAGCACCTGAGCCTGTGAGAAGAGCATTCCGAAACCGTCGTCCTTGACGATGCGCTGGGCCGAGCGCTGCTTTAACGAGTCGAGATCGAGATCGCTCTTGGCCTCGAAACTGGCCGCCTGAATGCGGCCCCAGGGCAGTGCGTTATCGAGCGATCGTTCCCCATGATCCACACCCTGGAGGCCAAGCTCAAAGCGGATATCGGGCTCGACGCCCTTGAGCTGGGTGCTCCCTCCGCTAATCCGATAGAACTCCGCCATGGTCAAGCGCAAGCGCCCGAGCTTGGTATCATCGCCTGGCACATAGCGGTCAAGGTCGATCAGGGTCTGTACCGTGCCCTTACCAAAGGTTGGCTCGCCAATGATGATGCCGCGTCCATAGTCCTGGATCGCACCAGCGAAGATCTCCGATGCCGAGGCGCTGTTGCGATCAACAAGGACCGCTAATGGCCCGGTGTAGACGATCGCCGGATCGGGATCGACCTCGACCTCGACCTTGCCGAACGAGTCCTTGACCTGAACGACGGGGCCTTCTTCGATAAAGAGCCCGGTCAGCTCTAAGGCTTCGGTGAGCGAGCCGCCGCCATTGCCGCGCAGGTCGATGATCAATCCGTCGACACCCGTTGCCTTGAGGTCTTTGATGAGCGCGCGAACGTCGCGCGTTGTGCTGCGAAAGTCCCGCTTGCCAGCGGATTCAGCGCGGAAGTCGCGATAGAAGGCCGGCACCTCGATCACCCCAACACGGAGCGATGGAGCGTTCTCAAGGCCATCGATGACAAATTGCTGCGCCGCCTGGTCTTCAAGCTTGATCTCGTTGCGCACCAGCGAGACCTCACGCATTCGGCCTCCGGAGGCTTCTGACTTCGGAAGCGTCTGCAACCGCACGACAGAGCCCTTCGGACCCCGGATCTTGTCCACCACATCCTGCAGACGCCAGCCGACGACGTCGACCATCTCTCCATCGAGTCCCTGGCCAACACCGACGATCCGATCTCCAGTCTGGATCTGACCCGACTGACGGGCGGGCCCACCCGGGATTGTTCGCTGAATGACCGTATATTCGTTCTCTGCCCGCAGCACCGCGCCAATCCCCTCCAGCGAGAGTCGCATGCTGATGTCAAAATTCTCCGAGGTGCTCGGCGACATGTAGCTGGTGTGCGGCTCTAGGGTGCGCGTATAGGCGTTGACGAATGCCTGGTAGACATCATCGGGGGTGAACTGATGGATGCGCCGCGTGATTCCCTTGTAGCGCTCACGCAGCTGCTCGCGGATCTCCTCGTCCGACTTCTCGGACAGCTTCAGCAGCAGGTAATCGTTCTTCACCCGCTTGCGCCAGATCTCGTTGAGCTCCGCCTCACTGGTTGCCCACTCGGCCTCATCGCGCTTGAACAAATAACTCTCCTGGCGCGTGAAGTCGAACGGCTGTTGCAGCAGCGACAGCGCGTAATCGATACGCGAGTCGACGCGCATGCGATAGACCCGAAAGACATCGAAGGCGGTGTCGATCTCGCCCTTGGCAAGATCGTCGTCGAGCCGATCCGCGGTGCGTCCGAATCGCTCCACGTCGCGTTCGAGGAAGAACAGCCGTCCGGGATCGAGATCCGTGAAGTAGTTCTCGATGACCTCGCCAGCAAAGGCATCAGTCAGCTCGAAATCACGGTAGTGGAACCGCTCAAGCACCGTGTTGATCACCACCATGGT
>NZ_JBUDPI010000170.1:0-7643 GCF_054919635.1 Halochromatium sp.
GCATCGAGGTCCTCGAGTCCAGCGGCAACCCGGTGTTCGACCAGTCGGTGGTGAATGCGATCTACGATGCCTCACCACTGCCAGTGCCGGATGGCGCAGACTTCGAGCCATTTCGCGATTTCAATCTGGTGCTGCGGCCCTGACGAGCACCTAACTGATGAGCACCTAACTGACGAGCACCTATTGGTGCCACGACGGGACCGCGGTGGCGCTTGCAGGGATTCCGGTCCACCCGGAGCTGGCAGTAATGGATCATTGACCGGTGCGCTCGGGTGCTGGACCTCTGTGCTGGCCAATCTGGTGCAGAGGCGTGCACCAAAGCCATGTCGACTGCTCGCGTTTGGTGCACGGCTGCTCGATGCCTCCGCGGCTGAGCCGCTCTTTCCTCAGCTAATCAGTCGGTTAATTTCCTGGTCTGGCTTTTGCTTAGAGTCGCCGGGCGGCGGTTCAGGCCGACCACTGATGTTCCAAGACTCACCACGACTAGGAGACACTGGATGATTTCGATTCCGTCTTTCAGACCCCTGCTGCTCAGTGCCGGCGTTGCGCTGGGCCTGACCGCATCGCTATCTGGATTCGCCGAAGACGCTGCGCCCGCATCGGATCAGGCCGACGACGAGACCATTAAGGTCGGTGTGCTGCACTCGCTCTCCGGGACCATGGCCATCAGCGAGACGACGCTGAAGGATACGGTGTTGATGCTGATCGAGGAGCAGAACGAGAAGGGCGGGGTGCTCGGCAAGCAGCTCGAGGCGGTGGTGGTCGATCCGGCCTCGGACTGGCCGCTGTTCGCCGAGAAGGCGCGCGGGCTGCTCGAGCAAGACAAGGTCGCGGCCGTGTTTGGCTGCTGGACCTCGGTCTCGCGCAAGTCGGTGCTTCCGGTATTCGAAGAGCTGAACGGCCTGCTGTTCTATCCGGTGCAGTATGAGGGCGAGGAGTCGTCGAAGAACGTCTTCTACACCGGCGCGGCGCCGAATCAGCAGGCGATCCCGGCGGTCGACTATCTGAAGGACGAGCTCGGCGTGGAGCGCTGGGTGCTGGCCGGGACCGATTATGTGTATCCACGCACCACGAATAAGATCCTCGAGGCCTACCTGAAGCAGAACGGCGTCGCGGAAGAGGACATCATGATCAACTACACGCCGTTCGGGCATTCCGATTGGCAGTCGATCGTCGCTGACATCAAGAAGTTCGGCTCTGAGGGCAAGAAGACGGCGGTGGTCTCCACCATCAACGGCGATGCCAACGTGCCTTTCTATAAGGAGCTGGGCAATCAGGGCATCTCGGCCGAGGACATCCCGGTCATCGCCTTCTCGGTTGGCGAGGAGGAGCTCTCCGGCATCGACACCGGTCCGCTGGTCGGCCATCTGGCGGCTTGGAACTACTTCATGAGTGTGCCAACCGATGAGAACGATGCCTTCATCGAGACCTGGCATGCGTTCATCGAAGACCCGGACCGGGTCACCAATGATCCGATGGAGGCGCACAAGATCGGCTTCGATCTCTGGGTGCAGGCGGTCGAGAAGGCCGGTACCACCGATACCGACGCGGTCGAAGACGCCATCGTCGGTCTGACCACCAGCAATCTCAGCGGTGGGACTGCTAAGATGCTGCCCAATCATCACATCACCAAGCCGGTGCTGATCGGCGAGATCCAGGATGATGGCCAGTTCGCGATCGTCTACCAGACCGAGGAAGAGGTGCCCGGTGATGCCTGGTCCGACTATCTGGAAGGCTCCAAGGATCTGATCGCTGATTGGACTGACCCGATCAACTGCGGCAATTACAATACCGAGACCAAGAAGTGCCTCGGCGCTGACAAGCCGGCCGAGTAGTCGCTGAGTGCGGCGCTGAGCTGAGGCCGACCTCACGCCAGGGACGGCGGTGGCTTGGCTTTCAGGTCTCCGTTTGACTGTCCATCCATCCCTAACGTCCATCCCTCTGGTTTCGCGCGGTCGATAAAGGTTATGTCTAGGTTCGGCTTTGGCGGCGGCGGTTCCGCGGGCGTGATGGTGCTCGGCCTGTTGCTATGGCTAGGCATGGCGACGAGCCAGGCGACTGGCCTCGAGGCAACCGAGCTGACGTCAAGTGTGGCTAGCGCGGACGCAGCCAGCCCTCTTGATCAAGCCCCAGACAGCTCAGTATCAGGGTCTTCGACTCAGATTGGAGCCGAGCCTTCCGACCAAGTCCCAAGTCGCTCAGCACCAAACTCTGCAACCCAGATTGCAGCCGATGCAGCAACCGACCCTGCGCTTGCTGCTGAAATTGAAGCTGAAACCGATCCAGCCGCTGCCTTCGACGCGCAGGTTTCGAAGTTGACGGACAGCTCTTTCAAGGTCAAGGAGGCCGCGGCTGAGGCAATCGCTGAGACCGGTGATCCGCGCGCGATCCCGCTGCTGAAGGCCTTGCTTGCCGGCGACCTCTATTACCGCAAGGACGATGATCGCATCGTCTATGTCGCACCGGCGGGCGGCGGCTGGATGCTCACCGATGCGCTCAGTGGCGATGACCTCGGAGAGGTCGGCCGTCGCGATGTGCGCAAGATTACCGTCAATAATCGGATGCGCACTGGGCTTCGCGCCTCGATCGCGGCGCTCACCTTGGCGAGTCCCGATCCGGCGCTGCGCTTGAAGGCCGCGCGCGAAATGATCGGCAGTGATGATCCGGCGGTGATCAGTGCCGTCCGCATGCAGTTGGCCGTTGAGGACGACAAGGAGGTGGCCGAGGCGCTCGCCTTGGTGGCTGCCATCGCCGACCTTAGGCAGCCGGATGCCGCTAGCCGCGTGGCGGCGATCAAGGTGCTCGAGGGCAATCTCTATCCAGAAGCACGCAATGCGTTGAGTGCGCTGCTCGCGTCAGAGCAAGATCCGGAGGTGCTCGCAGCCACCAAGGCGGCGCTGGATGCGATCGATCGCAAACGTCAGCTCAACAGCAGCATCGAGACCCTGTTCTTTGGCCTGAGCCTCGGCTCCGTGCTGGTGCTGGCGGCGATCGGGCTGGCGATCACCTTTGGCGTCATGGGCGTGATCAACATGGCCCATGGCGAGCTGATCATGATCGGCGCCTATACCACCTATCTGGTGCAACAGGCGATGCCGGGGCTGACCGACTGGTCGCTGTTGGTGGCGGTGCCGGCGGCCTTCCTGGTCTCCGGCGCCTTCGGTGTGGCCATCGAGCGCACCGTGATCCGCTTCCTCTACGGTCGCCCGTTGGAAACCCTGCTCGCCACCTTTGGTATCAGCCTGATCCTCCAGCAGCTGGTGCGCACGACCATCTCGGCGCAGAACGTGGTGGTGCAGAATCCGAGCTGGATGAGCGGATCGCTGCAGCTCAATCCAGGGCTGGCGCTGACCTATAACCGGCTCTACATCCTGCTCTTCGCGCTGATCGTCTTCGCGCTGCTGTTGCTGGTGCTCAAACGCACCGCGCTTGGGCTGCAGGTGCGGGCGGTGTCGCAGAATCGGGCCATGGCGCGCGCGATGGGCGTGCGCTCGGCGCGCGTCGATGCGCTGACCTTCGGGCTGGGCGCCGGTATCGCCGGGGTTGCGGGCGTGGCGCTGTCGCAGCTCACCAACGTCGGCCCCAACATGGGGCAGGCCTACATCATCGACTCCTTCATGGTCGTGGTCTTCGGTGGCGTTGGCAATCTCTGGGGCACCCTGGTGGCCGGCATGACGCTCGGGGTCGCGAACAAGCTCATGGAGCCCTGGGCCGGGGCCGTGCTCGCCAAGATCCTGGTGCTGGTGTTCATCATTCTGTTCATCCAGAAGCGCCCGCGCGGACTCTTCCCGCAGCGTGGCCGTGCCGCGGCTGATTAGGAACCGAGAATCTTCAACATGGGCCTCTTGCAACCACTTAAGGGCGATACCGGCGGCCAGATCATGCTGGCGGTGCTGGCGCTGATCGCCATCCTGGTGCCGATCCTGAACCTGCTGGTGCCGGAGGGGAATCCGCTGCATGTCAGCACCTTCACGGTGACCCTGCTCGGCAAGTATCTGACCTATGCGCTGCTCGCTGTGGCGGTCGATCTGGTCTGGGGCTATCTGGGTATCCTGAGCCTGGGCCACGGCGCCTTCTTCGCCCTCGGTGGCTATGCGATGGGCATGTACCTGATGCGTCAGATCGGCGATCGCGGGGTCTACGGCGATCCGGTGCTGCCAGATTTCATGGTCTTCCTCGACTGGCAGCAGCTACCCTGGTTCTGGCAGGGCTTCGATCAGTTCTGGTACGCGGCGCTGATGATCCTGCTCGTGCCCGGGCTGCTCGCGTTCGTCTTCGGCTGGCTGGCGTTCCGCTCGCGCGTGACCGGCGTCTATCTCTCGATCATCACTCAGGCCCTGACCTATGCGCTGATGCTGGCCTTCTTCCGCAACGAGATGGGCTTCGGCGGTAACAACGGGCTCACTGACTTCAAGGATCTGCTCGGCTTCGATCTGCAGGCGGATGGCACCCGCATCGGGCTGTTCCTCGCCTCGACCCTGGCGCTGGCGCTCGGCTACTGGGCCTGCCGATGGATCGTGACCTCGAAGCTCGGCCGCGTCGCCGTCGCGGTGCGCGATGCCGAGTCGCGGGTGCGCTTCATCGGTTATCGCGTCGACCGGGTCAAGCTGGCGATCTGGACCTTCTCGGCGGTCTTGGCAGGCATCGCGGGCGCGCTCTACGTCCCCCAGGTCGGCATCATCAATCCCGGCGAGTTCTCGCCGCTGAATTCGATTGAGCTGGTGGTCTGGGTTGCGATTGGTGGCCGAGCGACCCTCTATGGTGCGGTGATCGGCGCGGTGTTGGTGAACTACGGCAAGACCGTCTTTACCGGCGCCTTCCCGGAGGCCTGGCTGTTCGTGCTCGGCGGACTCTTCGTGCTGGTCACGGTGTTCCTGCCGGCGGGCATTGCCGGGCTTCTGAAGGGCTTGAGACGCCGGCGCGCCGAGCCCGAGGCCGCGCAGGAGGCGAGTGCATGAGTCCGACGAGCGAGACGCGCCCGAGCGATGATGTGGATTCGTTCACCGAGTCCGACTCAAGCTCCGCAGTGCGCCCGCGCGCCGATTCGGGCCGCGGGTCGAGCCGCGACTTACTGCGCAGCGATCGCACCTTCGACTTCAGCGGTCCCAAGCAGGTGTGGCAAGGCTTTGGACAGGACCTCAAGGAGATCACACGCCGCGACCGGCAATTCGACTTCATGATCCGGGCGAAGGACCTGGAGCTCGATGTCAGTCACGGCCCGATCCTGTATCTGGAAGGCCTCAACGTCAGCTTCGACGGCTTCAAGGCCATCAATGAGCTCAACCTGTATGTCGATGCCGGCGAGCTGCGCTGCGTGATCGGGCCGAACGGTGCCGGCAAGACGACGATGATGGACATCATCACCGGCAAGACCCGGCCGGATTCTGGCACCGCCTTCTTCGGCCAGAAGATCGACCTGCTCAAGCTGACCGAGCCCGAGATCGCTGAAGTCGGCGTCGGGCGCAAGTTCCAGAAGCCAACCGTGTTCGAGCATCATCGCGTGCTCGACAATCTGGAGCTGGCGATGGCCGCCGATAAGCGCGTGTTCCCGACGCTGTTCGCTCGGCTGAGCGGTGCTCAACGCGATCGCATCGACGAGGTGCTTGGCATCATCGGCTTGCAGGAGCACGCCCAGCGCGAGGCCGGCGCCCTCTCGCATGGCCAGAAGCAGTGGCTCGAGATCGGCATGCTGCTGATGCAGGACCCGCACCTGCTACTGGTCGACGAGCCGGTCGCCGGCATGACCCATCAAGAGATGGAACGGACGGCCGAGCTACTGACCTCGCTCGCCGGCAAGCACACCGTGGTCGTTGTCGAGCACGACATGGACTTCGTGCGTTCGATCGCCAAGCGCGTCACCGTGCTCCATCAAGGCTCGGTGCTCGCGGAAGGCAGCATGGACGAGGTACAGAACGACCCGCGCGTGGTCGAGGTCTACCTCGGAGAGTGAGCGGTGCGGTCTACGGCGGTGTCAGCGGCGCGACTGGTGGTGCCGAATCGTCGATGTCGGCCTCGCTCATAACAACCCGAACCAAAACGCGCAGCCACCCGCAATGAAGTGGAAGAGGGTGACGCCGGCAAGATTGGGGTTTCGCAGATAGAAGAGCCCAAAAACCACGCTGCTGATCATGGTCAGCATCACCGCGGCGAAACCGAAATGCAGGTGAAACAACCCGAACAGCGAGGATGTGAGCAGGACGGATTTGAAGCCTCTGCGATCCTCGAGGAAGCGCTGAAAGGTGGTTTGCAGGAAGCCACGCGCGACCAGCTCTTGGACAAAGCTGTGAACGAGATAGCCAAGGGTTGGCAACAGCTCGAATTGGCCCGGTTTGCCCGGCAGCGCCTCGAAATGGTGCAAGGTCAGCGCAAACCCTGCGACCAGCCCGGCAAAGAGCAATGAAGCGAGCGCCCCTTCTTTGAGCGAGCGGCCAAGCCCGTCCGTGCTCAAGCCGAGATCTTGCCTGGTCAAGCCCATCAAACGGATGATCACCAGCGCGGGCACGAATTGGACGACCAGATAGCCCCAGGTGAATGCCGGCGTGTAGACATCGACATCGACAATGGAGCGGGCGATGAGATTGTTGACGATGGTGCCGATCGACATGACGCCGAGCGCATAGAGAAAGAATCGGCCGAACAACTGTCGGGTTCGGACCTCATCCAAGTTCTCTTGGAGCAGCCGCACCCGCTCGCTGACATCCGCGATCGACGCGACGACGCCAACCGGCTCGCCCGTCTCGCCAGCGAGCAGGTTGGTGCGCACAACCCAGTGCAGGACCGCGCTGTCGTCGCTGGCGATTTGGATCTCGGCGGTGTGGGGTGTCGCGGGATCGTAGATCGCGTCAAGCACGCAGTCGTTCATCCTCTCCAGCTCGGGGCGGTCGATGAAGGTCTCCGCGAAGCTCTGTCCGAGCACCTCCTCCGTCTTCACCCTGAGCAGCGCCTCCGCGGCAGGGTTCAGCATAAGGATGGTGCCCCTGCGATCGATCGACAGGACGGCATCGCGCATGCTCTCGATGGTTTCGCGAGCCAGTAAATCGGAAGCCTGGGTATCGTCGTTCATCGGAGATTAGCGCGCGTCGGCAGGGGGGTAGGATTGTAGTGTCCCACCGCGTGACCTGATCGGACAAGTTGCTCAAGGTTGGCGCAGGCGCTAGAGTCGGCGTTGAGAGGCGGTGGCCTCGCCTCATTCAATCGCCGCACAGTGGACGACGACAGGCGATGATCGACAATCGATATGCTCGGGTGAATCCGCTCAGTGATGCCGGTCTTTGAGTCCGCGGCGAGTGCCGACCCGCGCCCCCATGTGCTCATCGTCTATACCGACGCAGGTGGTGGACACCGCGCAAGCGCAGAAGCGATGCGTGACATCCTCAAGACGGATGGCCGCTACCGCGTCACGCTGGTCAACCCTTACCGGCAGGTGCTCGCCCACCTCGATCCGTTCACTCGGCTGACCGGACGCAACGTCGAAGCCACCTACAACGAGTTGGTCCTCGACGGCGGCCGAACGGGATTTTTCTGCCGCGGCTTCTTTATCTTGTCATTCGTGATGGTGGCCTTCCTGCGGCGTGCGGGGCGGCAGGCGTTCGCCAAGCTCCTGTTGGACATGCGACCCGATTTGGTCGTCTCGATGCTGCCGG
>NZ_JBUDPI010000171.1:0-7636 GCF_054919635.1 Halochromatium sp.
ACGGCGATCACGACGCCGGGGAGCAACGCTGATGTACCGCAAGCACTTCGCGCTGTCGGCCTTTCCCTTCGATCTGACGCCACCACCGGATGCGCTGTTCGCCGCCGCCAGTCTGCAGGAGGCCGAGGCGCGGCTCAAACATCTCCTGGAGCTGCGTGGCATCGGCCTGGTCACGGGAGAGGCCGGTTCCGGTAAGACGACGGTGTGCCGTAAGGTGGCCGCGGATCTGCATCCGGGGCTGTATCGGGTGTTCTATATCCCCCTGTCAACGGGCAATGTGATGGATATGTACAAGACCATCACCTGGGAGCTCGGGCTGCCGGTGCAGCGTAATCGCGCAGCAGCGTTTCGCAGTATCCGCTTGGAGATCACGCGTCTGACCTTGGAGGCGAAGCAGCGCCCGGTGCTGATCGTCGATGAGGCGCATCACCTTAGAAACGAGGTGCTCGAGGATCTGCGGCTGCTGACCAACTATCAGATGGATTCGGAGAATCGTCTCTGCCTGCTACTGGTCGGACTGACGGAGCTGCGCCGGCGCTTAAGCATGGCGGTGCATGAGTCGTTGGCCCAGCGCATCGTGGTGCGCCATCACTTGAGCGGGTTGACGCGTGAGGAGGTGCCTGAGTATCTGTGCCATCGCCTGCGCTTGGCCGGCTGCGAGTTGCCGTTGTTCGAGCCCGCTGCGGTGGAGGCGTTGTTTCAGGCCACCCAGGGGATGCCGCGTAAGGTCAATCGTCTGGCGCACTATGCGTTGACTAGCGCAGCCCTTGAACAGGCGCACCAGGTCACCGCCGAGCATGTGCAGGCGGCGCGTGAGGAGGTGGCGGCATGAGTGGCTTGGCAGATCTGATCACCTTTGAACTGCCGGATCATTGGACCCCCGAGCAGGCGCTGGCGGTGCAGGAGGCCCTGGAGGCGTTCTCTGAGGCGCTCTTCGCTTATTACGGCTCACAAATGCAGGCGCTGATCGCTGAGCAGACAGCCCGCAATGAGCAACTGGAGCTGCTTGAGTTCGACGATCCGCTGCCCTTCTAAATCCCTTCGCCTTTCCTCCCGGCGGGCCGTCTGGCCCGCCCCCGCTCAGCGCCACCCCAATCACTTAACGTGCGCTCACCTCAGCGGCGCGTGACTCACGCGCGCGTTGGTCATTGACCACGTCTGCGGCTGCCGCGCTCATCCACCTGCTCTGACTCGCCCACCGGCGTCATCAATCCGGGACAGCTGCGGCAGCGCCTTGTGCAATAGCTCGGGAATTTGACTGGGAATCAGCGTGAGGGCTAACAGTCAGGTGACTGCGCGAGCAGCGGCTGTGTGGGCCGGGGAAGGCGGCTGGCAACGGTGGTTGGGACGAGACAGCGAGTGAGTGAGTAACGGTGTTGATGCGGACAAGTTCCTTAAGCGAAAGACCCGAGCAGCAGCGCCCGAGGAGACTTGCGGACTGGCTTAACCCGACGGGAGAGAGGAAGGTCCACTCATTGGTGGACAAGATCTATCAGCGGAAGAATCTTGCGGTGGCCTGGGAGAAGGTGAAGCAGAACCGTGGGGCCGGCGGGATCGATGGAACCGACCTGGTAGCGTTCGAGGCCGAGCTGGAAGCCAATCTTGACCAGCTGCACGAGGCACTCAAGGATGGTCACTATAGGCCCCAGCCGGTCCTACAACACCTGATCCCCAAGGCGGGCAAGCCAGGCGAGTATCGGCCGCTCGGCATACCAACGATCATCGATCGAGTCTGCCAGCAAGCCCTGCTCAATCGGCTGGAACCGATCTTCGAGCCGATCTTCGATGACGCCAACTTCGGCTATCGGCGCGGACGATCCACCAAGGATGCGCTCAGCAAGATCTGGCGCGAGTTGGAGGCGGGCAACGAGTGGGTACTTGACGCTGATCTGAGAGACTTTTTCGGATCAGTCGATCACGAAAAGCTCCTCACGCTGGTCAACCAACGCGTGTCAGATGGGCGGGTTTTGGGACTGATCAATCAGATCCTCGAGGCCGGCTGCGTGGCCGAGGGACAACGGCTCGCCACTGAAGACGGCGTTCCCCAGGGCGGGGTGATTTCGCCGTTGATGAGCAATATCCTGCTGACACCCTTTGATCGGGAGATGCGCCAACGCGGCTTCCAGGTCACGCGATATGCTGACGATTGGGTGGTGACGTGTAAAACGCGCCAAGAAGCCCAAGCCGCCCTTGCGGCGGCGCAACGTATTTTGGACACACTGGGGGTGACGCTGCACACGGGTAAGACACGGATCGTCCATGTTCGACAGGGTTTCGACTTTCTCGGCTACAAGCTCAAGCGCGGCCAAAGGCCGTTGCGACTGGCGCCTGGGAAGATCCGCAGCGGCGTGCGCCAGGGGAACCTCTATGCGTTTCCTCGGGCGAAATCCATCCAGCACTTCAAGGACCAGATTCGTCGGCGCACGCGGCGCAAGGCGCCGCTCGGGACACAGGAGCTGATTGAGCAAATCAATCCGGTCATCCGCGGGTGGGGTCAGTACTACTGTAAGGCCCATGTGCGCAAGCTCTTCCAACGACTCGACGGCTGGATCGTGCGGCGGCTTTGGTCGCATCGATACAAGCGCTGGCGCAACGGCGGCTGGAAACGCCTGCCGGAGCGCCGGCTTTACGGCGAGTACGGGCTGGTGAAATTGATCACGCTGATTCCTTCCTTGAACCTTCGGTGAGACAGCGTTGTGAAAGCGGCTTACGGGAAAACTGTACGAGCCGTTTGTGCGGCGGACGGAGGCCAGCCCTGCGGGGCGCCTCCTCCGACCCGACACTGATGACGGCGGGGAACGCGCCCCAGCGGACCCGTCCGAGAGGGACGCGGCCGGCCGGTCAAGACAGCTTCTGGAGGGACAGATGTCGCGAACATTGGATCGCGAGACCATCTCCACGAAACAACAGAAGATCGCGAACCTGGCGAGAAAGGCACCGAGCATGGTGCTGACCACGCTGGCGCACCACATCGACCTGATGTGGCTGGAAGAGGCGTACCGGCGCACGCGCAAGGATGGCGCAGTTGGGGTGGACGGTGTCACCGCCGAGGCGTACGAAGCGCATCTGCACGCGAACCTGAGCGACCTGCTTGAACGGTTCAAGAGCGGACGCTATCGGGCGCCACCGGTACGACGCGTCCACATCCCTAAAGACGGAACCACGAAGAAGACGCGCCCGATCGGCATCCCCACCCTGGAGGATAAGATCCTCCAGCGGGCCATACTGATGGTCCTGGAGCCGGTTTACGAGCAGGACTTTCTGGACTGCTCTTACGGCTTCCGCCCTGAGCGCAGCGCGCATCAAGCGCTGGGGGTGCTGCGCAATGGACTCATGGACATGCACGGAGGCTGGGTGATCGACCTCGACATCCAGGACTTCTTCGGCAGCATGGAAAGGAGCCATCTCAACGCTTTTCTCGACCGACGGGTGCGTGACGGCGTGATCCGTCGCGCGTTGGGTAAGTGGATGCAAGCCGGGGTCATGGAAGCCGGAGTGATCAGCTATCCCGAGCGGGGCAGTCCCCAGGGTGGCGTGATCAGCCCAGTGGCGTCCAATCTCTATCTGCACGAAGTGCTCGACACTTGGTTTGAGCACGAGGTCAAACCGCGTCTACGTGGGCGTGCCTTTCTGGTGCGGTTCGCTGATGATGCGACTTTGGCCTTTGAGCGGAAAGACGACGCTCGGCGGGTGTTGGAGGTGCTGCCAAAGCGCTTAGCGCGCTTCGGGCTAACCCTTCACCCTGAGAAGACCCGATTGGTGGACTTTTGTCGTCCATCACGACGCAGACAGCAGGCAGCGCTCCCTCAACGGGAACGCAGCTTTGATCTGCTCGGCTTGACCCATTACTGGGGGCGCTCCCGGAAGGGATACTGGGTGGTCAAGTGCAAGACCGCCAAGGATCGGTTCAGCCGTGCGGTACGACGCCTCGGGCAATGGTGCCGACGTTACCGTCACCTGCCTGTGGCGGCTCAACACCGGGCGCTGAGCCGAAAGCTGCGTGGCCATTACGCCTACTACGGCGTGATCGGGAACAGCGGGGCGTTGTCTCGGTTCCTGTACACGGCCCGCCGCTGTTGGCGCAAATGGCTTAACCGCCGTTCGCATGCTAAGCGCTTGAACTGGAGCGCCTTTGAACGCTTGCTCCAGCGCTATCCACTGCCGCCTGCGCGCATCGTCCATCGCGCTGCTGTCACGTAGCGCTCGCTTTGACCGAGGAGCCGGATGCGGGAGTTCCGCACGTCCGGATCTGTGGGAACCGCGGGTGAGTGATCACCCGCGGTCACCCGGCCCACCTTTTCATGACCCCTGGTCCTTCGTCGTCCGCGAAGACTGCGTGAAGGCGGCTGGGCAACACAGCTTTCTCCGCGAATCGGTGCACCGGGACGGCATTTTAGCGGCATCATCTTGCTTTGTGCCTCGCGCACCATCCTCTGTGCCGACTGCGCAAGCGATGCCGAGCGGCTCGATGTGTGGTACAGCAGTGGGATCACATCCCGCGGTGAACCAATGAACGGGCGATGATAGGATAGCCGGGTTCGAGGGTTGGCTGTCGCTTTCGGAGTCACACCAGGAGCTGTGTGGTGGCTGGGGCAGGCGGGCTGTATGCCAAAAAGATCGCCAAGCTATGCGCTTCTAGGTCGGGCGATGAGTCGGCTGCAGGTCTGAGCAGCTTTGCCAAAAGAAGCCCGACAATCCAATTTCGTTTGTGGGTAGCTTTGTGGGTGGAGCACAGACGAGAACTCCTTTTCTCCTTTAAATTCAGTGCCTTGTCTATCCTAAATGGTGGAGGCGGCGGGGATCGAACCCGCGTCCGCGAGCCCTCCGCCGTCGGTCCTACATGCTTAGCCCGCTCTATTGTTTTTAACCTTCCAACGCCCGAGGGGCAGGGCGATTGGTCGGCGATCCTGAATTAGGTTTTAGCGATACCGGTCCAGGCCCCCGTGATCGCGATCCTGTGTGATGTTACCCCACGAATCCGCCGCCCACAGGCAAGTGACGGTGTGAGGCCCGCTGGGTTTAAGCAGCGAGGGCGTAGTTGTCGTCGTTGGCAACTATAAGTTTGCGGATGGATTTACGAGGTATCCCGCACCTCGGCATGCACCTCGGGTTTTGTGACCCACGTCGAAGCCAGGTCGCCCCCAAGTATCAGGGTAGACACGCTATCACCACGTCAGTTCCGTGGCAATCAGAAAAGGTGACTTAGAGATGGCAGCCGGGCCGATCGGCATCGCGCTCGGCCCGGCCCAGCCCGCCGCGTTTTTTCCAAACCTGTTCCGTTGGGCTTACTCGGCTGCGGTGTTGATGGTATCGACGGTCTCGACCTCGAAGACTTGAACTTGCTCGGTCTCGGCAACCTCTTGCTCAGAGACGACCAGCGCAGTCTGGGTTCCACCGATCAACAACGCGACGATTGCGAGTGGTGCTAACATGCTGAACCTCCTGTGGGTCCGTGATACAGCCTAGGGTTTTCCATGAGTATATAAGCAAACTCTAAATCGTCAAGCCCCTTCTCGTTCTAGTTGATCTCGGGCAGACAGCCCACGCGCAGCGTTGGTTGCGAATCCGTGATCAGCTGTCCTAGACAGAATGATTTCAATCGATGGTTCACGCCCGGGGAGCATCCATGGCGACCAAGAGCATTCCCAAGGTCGGGTTCATCAGCCTCGGCTGTCCAAAAGCAACGGTGGATTCCGAGCGCATCCTGACATGCTTGCGAACCGATGGTTACGCGATTGCAAGCGATTACGCTGGTGCTGATCTGGTCGTGGTCAATACCTGTGGCTTTATCGATGCGGCGATCGATGAGTCGCTCGAGGCGATCGGCGAGGCCCTTGATGAGCATGGGCGGGTTGTGGTGACCGGCTGTCTGGGGACACGCGCCGAGCTGATCCGCGAGAAGCATCCCGAGGTCTTGGCCGTGACGGGTCCGAACGCGGATGATGCGGTACTCGAGGCTGTCCATACCCATCTGCCGCCGCCCGCTCACCATCCGTTCATTGACCTGATGCCACCCCAGGGTATCAAGCTTACGCCGGATCACTACGCATACATCAAGATCAGTGAGGGCTGCAATCATCGTTGCAGCTTCTGCATTATCCCGAGTCTGCGCGGCGATCTGGTCAGCCGACCGATTGGCAGCGTGCTGAACGAGGCCGAGCGTTTGGTTGAGGCTGGTGTCCGCGAGCTACTAGTGATCTCTCAGGATACCAGCGCCTATGGGATCGATCTCAGAGATGAGGTTGACTTCTGGAAGGGCAGGCGGCTGACAAGCGACATCGAAACGCTAGCCCGTCATCTCGGCGAGCTGGAGGCCTGGGTGAGATTGCACTATGTGTATCCCTATCCACAGGTGGATCGATTGATCCCGTTGATGGCCGATGAGCTGATCCTGCCGTATCTGGATATGCCGCTGCAGCACGGTAGCCCGTCGGTGCTCAAAGCGATGCGGCGACCGGCGGCGACCGAGAAGGTGCTTGATCGTCTCAGCGAGTGGCGCGCCATCTGTCCCGAGCTGGTGCTGCGCAGCACCTTCATCGTTGGCTTCCCTGGCGAGACCCACGCGGATTTCGAGCAGCTGCTCGCCTTCTTGCGCGAGGCGCAGCTCGATCGGGTGGGCTGTTTCAGCTATTCAGCGGTGGCCGGCGCTGCGGCCAATGCGCTCCCCGATCCGGTGCCTGAGGCGCTCAAGGAAGAGCGGCGGCAACGCTTCATGGCCCTGCAGGCCGAGATCAGCCGGGCGAAGCTCGCCGAACGGATCGGCAAGCGCGAGATCGTCCTCGTCGATGAGGTTGAAGAGGAGCGGATCATCGCGCGCAGCTATGCCGACGCGCCGGAGATCGACGGTACCGTCATCGTTGCTGGTGCCTGGGAGATTGAGCCTGGCAGCTTCATCGAGGTCGAGATTACGGCGAGTGGGGAGCACGATTTGTTCGCAGAGCCGGTTGCTTAGAACCTGGGGTTGTTTAGAGACCAATCAGGATCACAGGTACGCGATCGCAGCCTGCTGAAATGCCGAGGGTGATGTGCATCTTGTTCAAGTTTCTCGGGCGATGATTGGAGATCGTCGCCCCCGGTGACGCGACCCGACGCAAGCTTGATGGGCGCTATCAAACAGACGCAGTGGCGGTTGATCTGGTGGGTGATCTGGCGGGCTGCCGCGATGTCCACGCTACTGCTCATCGTCTTTGCGGGGTTGGTGACCGTTGGGCGGCCCTTGATCAGCCAACTGGCGACCAATCAACCGGTGATCACGCAACGGGCTGGCAGCAGCGTCTCGCCTGATCTTGACCTCGAGACCTCAAGGTTGGTGCTCGACCGCAGTGGCAGGCTGCTGCGGGCCTTTACGGTGGATGACGGGCGCTGGCGGCTGCCAGTGAGTGCTGACCAGGTTGATCCACTCTATCTGCAGATGCTGCTCGGCTACGAGGATCAGCGCTTTCGGCAGCATGTTGGCGTCGACCCGCGTGCCTTGCTGCGCGCTTGCTGGCAGGCGTTGCGTCACGGTCGGATCCTGTCCGGGGGCTCGACGCTGACCATGCAAGTGGTGCGTTTGCGGCAAGGACTCGAGACCGGCTCGTTGCAGGATAAGTGGCGGCAGATCGCCGGGGCGCTGGCCCTCGAGCGAACTGCGACC